>JBBQBU010000097.1:0-14528 GCA_038318015.1 Chloroflexota bacterium
GAGGGTCTCCAACCAGCTTTCGACGCTCATGCCGGCCAGCCCAAGCATGAAGTCGAGGTTGAGATTTGCGAAGCCGGCGGCGCGCGCTGCGGCCAGCGCCGCCCGCGCCTCGTCGGCCGAGTGGCGGCGGCTCAGCGTCACTAGCACCTCGTCGTCCAGGCTCTGGACGCCGATGCTCAGCCGGTTGACCCCGGCCGCGCGGAAGCCGCTCAGGCGCTCGACAGTGCACTCACCGGGGTTGGCCTCGACGGTGATCTCAGCATCTGGCAACACGTCGAACGTTTCTGCGGCGGCCGTCAGGATTGTGGCTATCTGTTCGGGTGTCATAAGGCTGGGGGTGCCGCCGCCGAAGAAGATGCTGTGCACCGGCCGCCGCGCCTGCAACCGGATCTCCGCAGCTACGGACCCGACGTAGCGCGGAATGGCCGAGAACCCCGTCGCCTGCCGATCAAAGTCGCAGTAGTTGCAAATCGACACGCAGTACGGGAAGTGGACGTAGACGCCGGCGCTCTGGGTGTTCACGGTGGAGGCTATCCTGGCAGCAGCCGGCTAGTCGGCGAAGTTCTGCGTGAACATCTTACCGTGCATGCCGCCATCGGCCGCGCCAATACCGATCCGGCGGAAGCGCGGATTCAGGATATTGGCGCGGTGGCCTGGGCTATTCATTAGCCCATCGTGGGCTATCTGGACCGTTGGCGAGAGCGCCAGATTCTCGCCGGCCGCGCTGAAACTTACGCCACCCGCCCGCATCCGGTCGAACGGGGTCGCGCCAGCCTGATCGACGTGGGCAAAGAAGCCCTGCTGAAACATGACCGTCGAGTAGGTCCGTGCGACTTCCCGGATGGTCACGTCGAGCACGACCGGCTCCAGGCCGTTTTCGGCGCGGTCGCGATTGAGCAGCACCAGCATTTGTGCCTCCGCGTCGGCGTCCACGCGCGGTGCCGCGACCTTGAATGAGAGGTTGACGCGCTCCGACGACTCTGGCCGGACGGTGAGCAGCGCGATAGACTCCTGCACCGCGTCGCCTAGCACGCCGCTGAGCGCCCGCTGCACCGATTCTCCGCGCTCGGCGAGACGCGATCCGAGTTGCGACTCGCGAATCGCCTGCCCGATCGGCTCCGGCAGCGGCAGCGCCGCAATGATCGCCAGCAGCAGCGTGCCGACGATGGCCCCGCGCACCAGACCGGTCGCCGCCCCGAGAATCCGCCCAACTAGTGAGCGCGCGACATCTCGTGAGGCGCGCGCCGTCATCTGCCGCACGGTCAGGCCGAACAGCAGGTCGCTGATGATCCAGATGCCGCCAAACGCCAGCGGTTTGGCGAGGCCGTACCCCAGCCCGAAGCGCTCCACCAGTTCGGAGGCCAGGACGGGATACAGCAGGAGCGCCGCCAGCATCGAGACGAGCAGGCCGGCAATCTGTACCAGCCCGTGCAGAATCCCGCTGCGAATGTCCTCAAGGACGTACAGCCCCACCAGGACCAGCACGAGCAAGTCTACGAGTGTCGCGTTAGAAATGGTCGTCGGCATCAGCAATCAGATCGCACAGATCGGGATGGTCGGATGCACGAGCCGTGCCCGACACCCGGCTCATTGACGATATACTACTGCTGTGAGAAGAACACATACGTGCGGCGCCGTTCGCGCCACAGATGTCGGTCAGCGCGTCCGCCTCCAGGGCTGGCTTCACCGCAGCCGAGATCATGGCGGTTTGATCTTCTCCGACCTGCGAGATCGCTCGGGTCTGGTGCAGATCGTCTTCAACCCAGAACGTGCCGCCGCCGCGCACGCAGTCATCAGTGACTGCCGCGCCGAGTATGTCCTTGAAGTTGAGGGCGTGGTCAGCCCGCGCCCCGAGGGCACCGTCAACCCGAACCTTTCCACCGGCGAGATCGAGGTGCTTGCCGACGAGGTGACGGTGCTGAACCCGTCTGCGCCGCTGCCGTTCTCGGTGGCCGACGAGACGGAGGTAGACGAGCAGCTTCGGCTGCGCTACCGCTACATCGACCTGCGCCGCCCGAAGATGGCGCAGAACCTAGTGTTGCGGCACAAGGTCATCAAGCACATCCGCGATTTTCTTGACCGGGAAGGCTTCCTGGAAATCGAGACGCCGATGCTGATGAAGAGCACACCAGAAGGCGCACGCGATTATCTGGTGCCGAGCCGCCTGCGCCCTGGCGAGTTCTACGCCCTGCCGCAGTCGCCGCAGCAGATGAAGCAGCTTCTGATGGTGGCCGGCATCGACCGCTACTTTCAAATAGCCCGCTGTTTTCGCGACGAGGACTTGCGCGCCGACCGTCAGCCAGAGTTCACCCAACTCGATCTGGAAATGAGCTTTGTTGACCAGGACGACGTGCTAGACGTCATCGAGCGGCTGTTCATGAGCCTGACCACCGCCACCACCGACTTCACCGTAGACGCACCATTCCAGCGGATGACCTACCGCGAGTCGATGGACCGCTACGGCAACGACAAGCCTGACCTCCGCTTCGGCATGGAGATCGTGGACCTGTCGGAGATCGCCGGGAGCAGCAGTCTCGGCTTCTTCCGTTCCGCGATTGAGGCTGGCGGCGTGGTGAAGGCCATCGCGGCCCCCGGCGCTGGCGAGTACAGCCGCCGCCAGCTTACCGAACTTGAAGATCTGGCGAAGTCGTTCGGAGCCGGCGGGCTGGCCTGGGCCGCCTTCCAGGGCGATAACGTGCGGTCGTCGTTCGCCCGCAATCTGGGCGAAGGCGAGCTAGACAAGATAAGGGCGCAGGCGAACATTCAGTCTGGCGACCTGCTGCTCGTCGTTGCCGGCAGCTACGAGGTGGCCGCCAACGTTCTGGGTCGGCTCCGCAACGAGCTTGGCGCGCGCCTCGGCCTGATCGACGAGTCGCGGATGGCCTACGCCTTCATCACGGAGTTCCCCTACTTCGAGAAGGACGACGCCGGCGGTGTGACCTTCGTGCATCACCCGTTCACGATGCCGTTTGAGGACGACATTCCGATTATCGAGTCGGACCCGCTGCGGGTGCGGGCGAAGGCGTACGATCTCGTGGCAAACGGCTACGAGCTTGCCAGCGGCAGCATCCGAATCCACCAGCGCGACGTGCAGGAGGCCGTCTTCCGGGCGCTCGGCATCACCGCTGAGCAGGCAGAAATGCGGTTCGGGCACATGCTGCGGGCGTTCGAGCTTGGCGCGCCGCCGCACGGGGGCATCGCCCCTGGCATCGACCGGCTGGTGATGCTCCTCGCCCGCGAGAAAACGATTCGCGAGGTTATCGCCTTCCCGAAGAATCAGAGCGCCATCGACCTGATGATGGGCGCGCCGTCGCCCGTCGAGGAGGCGCAGTTGCGCGACCTGGGTCTCGCGGTTCGGACACCGCCCCCCCGGTTATAGGGAAAACGGTGTGCACACCGCAAAAGCCCCCTGGGCGCACGGCCCTGTGGCCGTCTCGAACCTTCTGGTGGCAAGAAAAGACCCCGGGCGCGTGGCCCGGGGTCTTTCGCGTCTGTCGCAGTTGGTACTGCGCGACGGAGATTTACTTGTCGCTGGCCTCTTCGGCAGGAGCAGGCGCGGCGGCGGCAGTGGCGGCGTCGTCAGCATCTGCAGCGGCGGCCTGGACCCGGGCGGCCATGATCTTCACGACCATTTCGTCGCCGTCGGTCAGGAAGGTCACGCCTTCAGGTGCGACGAGGTCGCGCACGAAGATGCTGGCGTCGTCCTCAGCCAGTTCGCTCACATCCACGTCGATGGCTTCTGGGATGTTCGCCGGCAGCGTCTCGATGCTCAGGAACGCCAACGGCTGGAACGGCAACCCGCCCGTCAGCTTGATGGCGGGTGCCTCGCCGTGCAGGCGAATAGGCACGTCCATACGCAGCGTCTGGGTCATCGCGACGCGCTGGAAGTCAACGTGCAGGAGGGTGCCCTTGTACGGGTGGCGCTGCCACTTCTTCAGCAACACCGTGGTGGGCGTCGACCCCTCAACCGCCAGATCAACCAGGGCGGTGCGGCCAGCCACGTGAATCGCCCGCTCGACATCACGCGCGGCGACCTGGACGGTCGTCGAAGCAGCGTTGCCAAAGATGTTGCCGGGCACGATACCTTCGCGGCGGAGAAAGCGGACTTTCTTCCCGACAACGGAGCGCGGCTCGGCCCGAAGCTCGAAGTTGCTCATAGAATCCTCCAGGCGCCGAGCGGCGCCAAGCAGATGAGTATACGGACGCATTCAAGAGAACGGCAACACGGGGGCGCGTGTTCTTGAGACCGTTCGTAGCATCACCGCGACGAATGGTCAACCGTCACTCGGTCGCCGACCGCCACGCCACTACCTCAACCTCAGCCCGGCGGCGACCCTGCCAGACGTTACCCTTCACCTTGTACAGGATTGCAATCTGCGAGCCGGTCGGCGGCGCTTCGGCAGCTCCGTTGAACGCGATCCCGACGAGCGGCCGCCCGTCGCCCTGTAGCTTGAGGCGCAGATGCTTCTCGCCGACCGTTCGCGCCTCCCTGACCACGAGCGGACCGGTCTCAAACAGTGGCTCCGGCGCGCCATGCCCGAATGGCCCGACGTGCTCCAGCAGATCAAGCAACTCTTCCGACACCGTCTCGGGGCGCAGCCGGGCGTCCGCAACCAAGCTCACGTCGGCCGGCGGCAGCGCCACCAGGTTCGCCACCGCCGCCTCGAAAGCCGCACGGAACGCCGCGATCCTGCCGCCTTCAATCGAGAAGCCGGCCGCCCCGCGATGCCCGCCGTGGCGCAGCAGGTACTCCGCGCAGGCGTTGACCGCGTCGATTGCGCTATGGGTAGCCGGCGCGCGCACTGACGCCCTGCTCACCCCGTCCGTCTGCTCCAGCACCGCCACCAGTCGCCCCGTCTCCTCGACCAGCCGCACGGCGACCAGCCCCAACACCCCGGCCGGGTGCGCCGACTCGACGACCAGGGCCGGCGGTAGCTCCCCGCCGTACGTCCCGACGAACAGGCGCGCGGCATCCAACGCCGCCGCGCCAAGCTCGCGTCGCCGCGCGTTCAGCACTTCCAACTCGTCCGCCAGTTCGTCGGCTTCGGCGTGGTCGGTAGTCGCGAGTAGTCGTTGGGTGATGCTGGCTTCGGAGATCCGCCCGGCGGCGTTCAGACGTGGGGCAAGTTTGAACGCGATGTCCTCAGCCGTCACCCACGGGCGCGCCAGCCCGGACCGGCGCACCAACGCCGCAAGGCCGGCGGTCGGCCGGTCGTTCAGGGCGCGCAGGCCGTGCCGCACGATGCCGATGTTCTCGCCCACCAGCGGCATCACGTCGGAGACGGTGCCGAGGGCGGCCAATTGGAACAACGCCGGCTCCAGCGTGGCGCGCGCCGCTGGGTTCAGCCGCCGCTCGGCCAGCGCCAGTGCCACCTTCAGCGCGACGCCGGCCCCGGCCAGTTGCTTGAACGGTGACGGGCAACCGGGCTGGTGCGGGTTGACGATGGCAACGGCGGCGGGCAGGCTGAGCGGCACGTCGTGGTGGTCGGTGACGATGACATCCAGGCCGATGGCGTTTGCCGCAGCGACCTCGGCCGCCGCGCTGACGCCACAGTCCACGGTTACCACCAGCGACGCCGCCTGTGCCGACAACGCTTCCAGGACGGCCGTGTTGAGGCCGTAGCCGTCGCGGTCGCGGTGCGGGATGAAGACTTCGACGTTGGCCCCGATGGCAAGCAGCGCCCGCTGCAACACCGTCGAGCCGCTCAGGCCATCCACGTCGTAGTCGCCGTACACGACGATCTTCTCGCCAGCGTCCACTGCTCGCTCGATGCGGTGGAGCGCCGCCGGCAGTCCCACTAACTCCGTCAGGGCCGGCGCAACCGGACGCGCCGGGGCCAGGATGGCGGCCGCCTCGTCTGCTGACATGATGCCCCGGTTGAACAGGAGTTGGGCGAGGATCGGGGCAGCGACGCCGAGGGCGGCCAACTGGTCAGGGGTGGCCCGTCGGCGACGGGTCCACGGGCGGAGCAGGCTGGCAGGTGTGCTCATTGCCCCTCGGATGCTCCCGTTTCGGCCGCTGTCGTTCCTTGACACCAGCCTGCCTGCGTCATACGCTCATTGGGCGACAAACGCCAGGGGACACCACGCACCCGCCATGTTCGATCCATTGTTGGCACTCTTTCCGCCCTGGCTGCTCATCACGCCGCTACTTGGCGTGATCCACGGCTCGCTGTTCTTCATCATTGTGGGCCGGCGGCCGAGCAGTCTGCCCGTCTATCTGGTGCTGGGCATCGCGGCGGCGTCGCTCTTTCAGACGCTTCAACTGGTGTCGCCCGGCGCACCCCCGTTCTCGCTCGGCGAAGTGCAGTTAGTCGTCACGTCCGTGGCGACCTGGGGGCTGCTGATGCTGAGCCGGATCGCCGGCCTGTAGCGGCACGGGGGAAGCTCTGCACGTCTCGTCGCGTGTCGTGGAGTGACCTCCATGCCAACCATCATGGCGTCGCGTCGCGCTGCCCGCGTGGCGCTTCGTTTTCGCAGAGCGACGCCCGATTGTGTCTCCGGACTGCTGGTCACGCTGCAACGTGCTGGCCGAGAAAGTGTTGAACGACAGCCGCCGGTAGCGCACTCGTCGTACCCGCCTCAGCCGATTATGCCGCGCCCGCCGATTTCACGCGCCGGCTTCGCCGTCCCAGGCCGGCGCTGCCCCGTCGCGCACTGCGACCACCACGGCCACGGCGTACTCCCGGCCGTGCGACAGACTCAGCGACAGCTCGCGCACACCGAGCGACCGAGCGATCTCGGCGGCGCGCCCCCACAGGCGTAGGGTCGGCTGACTGCGCTCTGGCCGCACTACCTCGATGTCGAGCAGCGCCAGCTCCTTCGATCCCAGCGCCTTGATGAGCGCCTCTTTGGCCGCGAATCGCGCCGCCAGGGACTCGACCCGGCCGCCGGCGTCAAGCCACTCGCGGTCAGTGTAGACGCGCCGCCGAAAGCGGTCCCCGTGGCGCGCGAGCAGCCCCGCGACGCGCTCGATCTCCACGATATCGACGCCAGTCGCGATCACCGAACGGCCTCCCCGGCCAGCCCGGTGGCCCCCGAGCGGCGCGGCAGTATAGCAACGCCACCGAAGGCGGCCGCATCGTCCCGCAGTCATGACTGACAGTCAATAGCTTGAGCGGGTTGACAGAGTTATCCTAACATGATCCCTGTCTATTGACGCGCTGTCAATGGATGATGGACAATTGGTCATGGTTACCGACATGACGCACCCATTTGGCGCGCTCCTGCGCTCGCTGCGGGTCCGGAGCGGCCTGTCGCAGAATCAGTTGGCCCGGCGGGCTGGCGTCGATCCGGCCTACGTCAATCGCCTGGAACGCGCGTCGCCTACGTCAAGTAGCCTGCCGAGCCGTAAGGTGGTGCTGGCCCTGGCTGACACACTGGATGCGGGGCCGGTCGATGTCGAGCGCCTGCTCGTAGCAGCCGGCCTCTGTCCTGAGGCGATCGTGCGGCTGGGCGGCTGGGACGCCAGCCTGGGCGATATTGCGGACGTGCTGGCCGATAGCCGGCTGACCCACGACGACCGCGCCGAGCTTCGCGAGCTGTTGCGGATCGTGGCTGGCCGCTGGCGATCTGGGCCGGCCAGCGCCACCGCCTGAGCGCGGGTGTCGGACGTCAGGTGTTAGGTTTAGAGGATCGAGGACGCGGGATCATGACGCCTATCGTCTGTCTCCCGCGACGGGTCGCGACCGCCGGTCCTCGTTCTTCGTTGTCAGAAGCGGCCGCGTGCCGTGGCGCGAAGGTTGCTCAACGCGGAGCACCGCCACAGGCGATACTAGAACGTAGGCAATGCGACCAGCGGCACGCGTGGACGGAGAGGCGGCGGCAGGGCTCCAGTGGTCGACTTTCTGAGACAGGTCGAAGGCTTCCTTGAACGTGTAGTCGAGGGCGGCAGCCGCGCGCTCTTTCGCCAGCGCCTCCAGTCGATTGAGTTGGCGAAGGCCGCCGCCCGGGCGATGCAGCGGCAGCGAGTCGTGGGACCAGAAGGCGTCGAGGTACCCAACGCGTTTGTCGTCGCCCTGCACCCCGACGACGCCGTGCCGCATCTGCCGTCTCGCGCCAGCCTTGAGGCACGGATCAGCCGCTATCTATCCACCTTCGCCGAGGAGCGCGGATTCGTGCCGGTCGGCGACATCAGCGTGGCGCTGGTCGAAGACCCGACCGTCCAGCGGTGGTCTGTGCGGATCGACGCGCAGATGGCCGATGCCCACGTCGGCCCGGCCACGCGCCCCGTTCAGCCAATCGACCGCACGGCTCACCTACCGCGTATCGAGCGACGTGCGGTCCCGCAGCAATCGGCTGGCCAGGGACCATTGCTGGTGCTTGAGGACGGCCGGCACCTGCACGTCTCGGATGGGCCGATCACCTTTGGCCGCGCGCTCGACAACGACGTGGTCATCGGTGACTCGCGGGTCTCTCGTTACCACGCCCGCCTGGAGCCGACACGGCACGGGTTTGTCGTTCGGGATCTCGGCAGCACTAATGGCACTGCCGTAGACGGCCGGCCGACCAGTGAAGGCCGCGTCCAGCCGGGCGGCGTACTATCGCTCGGGGGCTACCGCGTCGAGATTCGAGCGGGGGAGCCAGACGGATCGGCGGCTCCGGCCGGATGGCGGTAACACGGCAGCCGTTCGTCGGGCCGGCTGGTGACGCCTGATGCTTGAACTCACCGGCGACACCCTGATTTTGCTGATGCGGGTCGCACTCGTCGGCCTGCTCTACCTGTTTCTAGGTTCGGTGGCGCTGGCCGCTGCCCGTGATCTGCGGCGGCTGACCGGCGCTGTCCCGTCCTTTCGCCCGCCGGCCGCCTCCGCGCAACTGATCGTCGTGGTGCCGGGAACGACGAGCTACACGCCCGGCGACGCGCTGCCACTTCGCCCGATCACACGGCTGGGGCGCTCGGCAGACAGCACCATCACCCTTGACGACACCTTCATCTCTGGTGAACACGCCGTCATCGTACTGCGTGACGGCAACTGGTGGATCGCGGACCAGGGCAGCACGAACGGCACCGCCGTCAACGACCGGGCCGTCCAGGGAGAGGCCGAACTGCGGCCCGGCGACATCGTGGCGATTGGCGACGTGCGCCTGCGGCTGGTCCTGTGAAGGCGGCCTGGGGGGTGCTTCGGCAGGCGCGCCCGCGCTGGACAGAGTTGCTGTTGCTCGTCTTTCCGATCATGCTGTTGGCGTCCGGACTAACGCTGATCGCCCTGGCACGCGGCGACGCCCCGAGTGACGACGACCGCCTACTCGTCGTCACGCTGGCGACCGCTTTGTTCCTGATGCACATCTGGCTGACCATCCGGCATCACCGGGCCGATCAGGTGGTGCTGCCAACCGCCGCAATGTTGGCTTCCCTGAGTATGGTGATGGTGGTCCGCCTTGAGCCAGACCTCGCGATGCGACAGGCCCTCTGGGTCAGCGTCGGCTCGCTGGCGCTTGTCCTCACGCTGGCCGTTGTGCCGAGCATCGGCTGGCTGCGGCAGTACCGCTACACCTGGGCGGCGCTCGGCCTGCTGCTGGTGCTCTCCACGTTCCTATTCGGCATCGACCCGAACGGCAGCGGCGCGCGGCTCTGGCTCGGATTCGGCGGCGTCTATTTCCAGCCGTCCGAGATCCTCAAGGTGCTGCTGGTGATCTTCTTTGCGGCGTATCTGGACGACTACCGCGAGCTCCTGACGCTCTCCGGGCCACGCCTCGGGCCGATCACGCTGCCGCCGCTGCCGTACCTTGCGCCGCTGCTGCTGATGCTGGCCGTTGCCCTCGGCATCGTCGTCTTGCAGCGCGACCTCGGGGCAGCACTGCTGCTGTTTGGCCTCTTTCTGTCCATGCTGTTCGTAGCGACGGGCCGGATCACCTACGTCCTGGGCAGCCTCGCCGTTTTCGCCCTGGGGGCAGATATCCTGTACCGATTCTTCAGCGTCGTGAAGGTGCGCGTCGAGACCTGGCTCGACCCGTGGGCCACGGCCAGCACGACCGGCTACCAGTTGGTGCAGGGGCTGACGGCGCTGGCGGCCGGCGGCCTGTTTGGGGTTGGCCTGACCTACGGGTACCCTGGTTACGTGCCGGCCGTCCACACCGACTTCATGATCGCGGCCATTGGCGAGGAGTTGGGGCTGGCTGGGACGCTGGCCGTCGTCGGGCTGTACGTGGTGCTGGTGCATCGCGGGCTGCGCGTGGCGATGCTGACAGCCGATTCGTTCGCGGCGCTCCTGGCTGCCGGCCTGACCTCGGTCCTGGGGATTCAAGCACTGGTGATCCTGGGTGGTACGCTCAAACTGTTCCCGCTGACCGGCGTGACGCTGCCGCTGCTCAGTTACGGCGGCAGTTCGGTCCTGGCGAACTTCGTGCTGCTGGGGCTGCTGCTGGCCGTCTCAGCCGAGCCGCAGCGGAGGCCACATGCAGCGTAACCTCGCTCGCCT
Source organism: Chloroflexota bacterium (assembly GCA_038318015.1). Lineage (GTDB taxonomy): Bacteria > Chloroflexota > UBA6077 > UBA6077 > JACCZL01 > JADZEM01. Next base: position 10,422 of record JBBQBU010000097.1, read on the forward strand.
GCAACTGGTTCTGCTCTCGGGCTTCATGGTCGTCGCGCTGACGCTCGGCTACTGGCAGTTCTTCCGCCAGGATGAGTTGCTGGCCCGGGCGACCAATCCGCGCACGGCAGAGGAGGCCCGTCGCGTCGTGCGGGGGCGTATCCTCGACCGAACCGGCAAGACGCTGGCGGAGAACGTGCCGACCGATGACGGTGGCAGCAAGCGGAGCTACCCGGTTGACGGCGTCGCGACGGTCGTCGGCTACCACTCGGAGCGCTTCGGCAACAGTGGCCTTGAAGACCGTTATGACGAGTACCTGCGCGGCACCCGCTCGGCCAACCCGTTCGATACCCTCTGGTCGTCGCTGCTGCATCAGCCAACGGTCGGGTCGGAGCTGACGCTGACTCTGGACTCCCGCGTCCAGCAGGCGGCGAACGAGGCGCTGGGGGGCAAGCCGGGGGCCATCGTCGTCCTGGACCCGAAGACCGGCGCGGTGCTGGCGATGGCGAGCGCCCCGACGTTCGACTCAGGCTCAATCGACGCCGACTGGGAAGCGTTGCTGGCCGATCCGGCCCGCCCACTGGTGAACCGGGCCACTCAGTCGGTGTACACGCCCGGCTCGACCTTCAAGTTGGTGACGGCAGCGGCGGCGCTCGACCTCGGCATCGTCGATCCGCGCGCACGGTTCCGGTGCGTGGACCCGATCCAGATCGACGGCCTGACGGTGGACTGCCGCAACCACGCCCACCTCGCGGAGGTTGATTTCCGCGAGGCGTTCGCCTGGTCGTGTAATCGGACGTTTGCGCTGACGGCCCTGGAGCTTGGCACGCCGAAGCTGGCATTGGCAGACGGCATGAAGGCCCCATTCCCGTGGCAGACCAGCGTCGGCACTGCGGCCCAGCGCTTCGACGACTACGCAAAGCGATTCTGGATCGGTCGCGCGGTGCCGTTCGAGTTGGGAACGGAGGCCGGACAACTGAAGGGCGGCGGCGAGTGGTATCCGTCGTTGCTGGCCCAGACCGGCTTCGGGCAGGGCGAACTCGCCACAACGCCCATGCAGATGGCGCTTGTCGCGGCCACGGTGGCGAACGGCGGCGCGGTGCCGGCCCCATTCGTCGCGCAGGAGGCCCGGGCACCGGGCGGTGCGATCTCTACGCTGAACCGCCCAGGCGGCACGCTCGGACAGGCGATGTCGTCGCGAGCAGCCGGCACCTTGAGCGAGATGATGGTGCTGAGCGTGGACACGGCCTACGCAAAGCCAGCCGCCATTAGCGGCGTTAAGGTTGGCGGCAAGACCGGCACCGCCGAGTCGGGCGAGCCGGGCAGCGTGCCGCACTCCTGGTTTGTCGGCTACGCGCCTGCCGAAGATCCGCGCGTCGCCATCGCGGTCATCATGGAGCATCGTGGCTCTGGCACCGACTTTGCGACGCCGGCCGCACGCGCGGTGCTCCAGCGCGCGCTTGATGTCTACAAGCGCTGACACCCACGGCACGCGCCTTGCTTCTGGTGGCTCACACGTACGATTTTCGCCCTCGGAGCTTGCATTATGGCCGCCAACATCACCCCTCTGCCCCAGAGCCGCGACTTCGACTACCTGCCCGGAGCCGTCAATGTTGAGGGCACTCCTGCCGACCAGCGCACAGCAACCATCGAGGATGCGCGGATCGCCGCCGACGACGACGCCCAGGCGATGCGCGACCTCGCGCCGTCGCCTTCGCGCGCCATGCTGATCGGCGGCGGCATCGCGGCGGCCCTGCTCGGGGGAGCCATCGGTTTCTGGCTCGGGGGCCGGCGCGTGTCCCGCGCACCAGCGAAGGTACGCCACGCGGCCTCAACGGCCGATTCCCTGATCGAACTGGCACCGGTGGCAATGCACCTGTTGAGCAACCCGTTGATTCGCACCCTGGCTGTGCGGATGCTCGTGCGGCAGGTCACGAGCCGCCTGCCCGGTTGACCCGCGTCCAACAAGCAGCAGGTGATGCGGCACGACGGCGGCCGAGGTGCCTCGGCCGCCGAGCCGCGACTTCGTACGAGGCTGGGTGCTCGCGCGTGGTACGATCCCGTCCGTTAGCCGCGATTCTGGACTGCCGGACTGCCCGTGATCGACCTCCCCCTCGTTTCCCTCGACCTTGAGATCCTTGACAGCGAAAACGGCTCCGAGATCATCGAAGTTGGAGCGGTCAAGTTCCGGGGCACCGAGACGCTCGATACCTTCAGCGCACTGGTGCGTCCGAAGGGCACCTTGTCGTTCCGCGTCGGGAACCTGACCGGCCTGACGGCGCGTGATCTCGCGAAGGGCGAGCCGCTGCGCGATGTCCTGGCCCGCCTGTCAACGTTCATCGGCGGCGCGACCATCGTCGGCCAGTCCATCGGCCTCGACCTGGAACACCTGAAGAAGGCCGGGCTTGACTTTGCCAATCGGCGCTTCGACACGTTTGAGCTGGCGGTGCTGCTGCGGCCGGGCCTGAAGGCGTACGATCTCGGGTCCATTGCCCGCGAGATGGGCGTCGGCGGTGACATTCCCCACCGCGCTCTGGCAGACGCCGAACTGGCGCGCGCCGCCTTCGTGGCGCTGGTTGAGGCGGCCGGCAGCCTGCCGCTCGAGACGCTGTCACAGATCGTGCGGCTCGCGTCGCCGCTTGACTGGCCGCTCCGCACCATCTTCGAACTGTTGATGACCCAGCGCGTGCAGGAGATGATGCGGACCGGGCAGGTCGAAGGGGCGGGTGCCAGCCCGCTCGACGGCTTGCGCCCTCCGGACTCCGCCGAATCGCTGGAGCCAGAAGGTCGCTTCGTGCGGCTGGACGCAAAGGCACTTACAAGCTCCATCGCGCCCGGTGGCCCAGTCGCGCGGTCGCTGCCGGGCTATGAAGATCGCCCGGCTCAGCGCAAGATGCTGACGGCCGTGGCGAAGGCGCTCAACGACGGCGACACACTCTTGGTCGAGGCGGGGACGGGCACTGGTAAGTCGATGGCGTACCTGCTGCCGTCGCTGAAGTTTGCCGTCGAGAACGGCATGCGAGTCGTCGTGTCAACCAACACCATCAACCTGCAAGATCAGTTGCTCGACAAGGACGTGCCTGACCTGTTGCGGGCGACCGGGTTGCCAGCGCAGGTGACGGTACTGAAGGGCCGATCCAACTACCTCTGCTTACGACGCTGGCTCACGCTGTTCAAGGCCGACGACTTGAGCGCCGGCGAGCGGATGCTGCTGATCCGCACGCTGCTGTGGCTGGGCAGGACGGCGACCGGCGACCGCGCAGAGTTGCGCCTGACGCCCGAGGAAGACGAGGCCTGGGGCAGCAAAGTGGCGGCCACCGCCGAGGTCTGCTCGCCGCTCCGCTGCTCGTTCCACCGCGAGGGCACCTGCTTTGTGGCGCGCGCACGGCGGGCGGCCGACAGCGCACACGTGGTCATCGTGAATCATTCCCTGCTGCTCTCCGACGTGGTGACGGGCAATCAGGTGCTCCCTGAGTACAAGCATCTGGTCATCGACGAGGCCCACCACCTGGAGGGTGAGGCGACCGCGCAGCTCAGTCGGCGGGTGACGGCGCGCGAGGTCAGCCGCCGTCTGGCGGAGTTGGCCGAGACCAGTGCAGCCGGCGGCAAGGGGCTGTTAGCTGAGGGCACCGGCATGCTGGTGCATGCCGCCACCGACGCCGAGAAACAGGAAGGCCACCACCGGCGGCTGGAGCGCGGCCAGGAGCAGGTGGTACGGGTCCGCAGCGGCCTGGATCGGCTGTTCATGATGCTGGGCACGCTGACCCGCGAACAGGCTCGGCGCGGCGACAGCGGCCCAGTCACCGTGCGGGTGACGGCCGGGTTGCGCGCGCAGCCGCTCTGGTCAGATGTTGATGCGCTGTGGGGCGATGTTGGGCGGGATTTGCTAGATCTGCAGCGCACGATTCTCGACGTGAACGCCGGCCTGGAAGCGATCCAGGGCCGAAACGACATTCAAGATGCTATTTTGGGCGAATTGTCGGCGCAGGCCACCGCCTGGAACGAGACGCACCAGCATTTTTCGCGCGTCATTGCCGAGAACGACGCCGATACCATCGCCTGGTTGACCATCGGCCAGCATGACGAACTTGGTGTCAGCGCCGCGCCGCTCGATGTCGGCCCGACCAT
>JBBQBU010000098.1:0-14483 GCA_038318015.1 Chloroflexota bacterium
CCTGGGGCGTCGCCTTGATGTACACCCGGTAGACCTGGGTGGTCGTCCGGAGTTCAATGGTCGAAGTCATGCCTGTTGCTCCAACTCGGACTTGAGGTCGGCCAGCGCCGACACCTGACGCTCGGTGAACTTGTCGATCCAGCGGTCATGGATCAGCCGGATCGGGACCGGGTTGAGGTAGTGCAGCTTCTCCCGGCCCGACCGGCGCGTGACGACGAGCCCGGCGCTTTCGAGGACGCGCAGGTGCTTCATGACGCCGAAGCGCGACATCGCAAGCTCGGCCTCAAGCTCCGTCAGCGTGCGACCGTCACGCAGAAAGAGCCGGTCGAGCAGGAAGCGGCGGGTCGGGTCGGCAAGCGCCTTGAAGACGCGGTCATCGTCATCCATCGCAACCTCAGTATATGTGACCAATCAGTCACATTTCAAGCGTGAGGGCCGCCGGTGCCGTCAGCCGAACAGTGCACGCACGCCGGCAGGCCGGCCGCACGTGCGCGTCATCCGGGCACGATCAGCGCGTCCAGCGCCACGACGCCCTGCCCGTCAGGAAGCACCAGCAGCGGATTCACGTCGATCTCCGCCACCAGATCGGCGAGGTCGTGGCACAGCTCTGAGAACCGGACCAGCGCATCAGTCAGGGCCGTCACGTCCGACGGCGGCGCGCCCCGCACCCCCGCGAACAGCTTCGCCGCCCGCAGCGCCCCGATCGCCGCCCCGGCTTCATCCCCCGTCACCGGCGGCAGCAGCAACTGGCGGTCGTGCAGCACCTCAACCAGCGTCCCGCCGATGCCCACCGCCACCGCCGCCCCCCAGGCCTCGTCACGCAGCATCCCCAGAATCGCCTCGATGCCGCGCGGGGCCATCTCCTGCACCAGCACCCCGTGGATGGCCGCGTCCGGCTGGGCCGCGCGGGCATTCGCCAGGATCGTGTCGTACCCGTCGTGCAGCGCGTCGGCGTCCAGCACGTTCAGCAGCACCGCGCCGGCGTCCGTCTTGTGCAGCAGGTCCGGCGACTCCACTTTGAGCGCCACCGGCCACCCCAGCAGATCCGCCGCACCCACCGCGTCGTCAGCAGAGCGCGTCAGGATCTCGCGCGTGACGGGGATGCCGTAGAGGGCCAGGATCTCTTTGCTCTCGCGCTCGGTCAAGGCGCGCCCGCCGGCCGCCTGCACCAGTTCACGCGCCCACGCCGCTACCGCCGCGTCCGAGCGCCGCTCGCCTGCTCCCCCGAACAACCCCGGACCGGCTTCGAGACTTCCCCCTCTCCCACTTGCGGGAGAGGGGGCCAGGGGGTGAGGGCGGGCCGCCGCCGCGCGCCCGCGCTGGAACTCCGCGTACCGGATCAGCGACGCGATGGCCCGCAGCGCACACTCGCTGCCTTGCAGGAACGGCACCCCGTCAAGTTCCCCGAACGGCTCGGCCGACGGGACGCGCGGGTACGGCCCGGCGTACTGCCGCCCGCCCGACACCGACAGCACCAGGAACAGCGTCTCCGGGTGTAGGCTGACGGCCCGCTCCAGCGCAGTGCCGACCGGGGCCGCCCGGTCCAGCATGGCCGGCCAGCCGCGCGCGTGCACCACGATGTCGATGCCCGGAGCCAGCGCCAGCGCGTCCAGCGACGCATCGAGCATCCGCGTCTCGAAGACGCCCTGCCCTGTCACGTCTAGCGGGTTGCCTACGCTGCCAAACTCCGGCACGATCTCCATCAGATCGCGAGCCGTCGCCGCCGGCAACGGCGGGAACTCGATGCCTGCCACCTCCGCCTGATCGGACAGCAGGCCGCCGATGCCACCTGACACGCTGATGACCGCCACGCCCTTGCCGCGCGGCAGCTTGCGCGTGTGGAACAGCGCCACCGTCTCCACCAGTTCGTCGATGCTGCTGACGCGCGTCACGCCGAGCTTGCGGAGAGCCGCATCTACCACGTCGTCCGCGCCCACCAGCGATCCGGTGTGCGCACGCGCCGTCCGCCGCGCTCCTTCCGACCGCCCGATCTTCAGCATGACGATGGGCTTGCCGGCCGCCGCCGCCGTCTCGCAAGCGGCCACCAACCTGGGCGGGCTCTTGATCTGCTCCGAAAACGTGGCGATGACGCGCGTCACGTCGTCTTCGGCCAGGTACTGGATCACATCGGCGGCGTTCACGGCGGCCTCGTTACCGGTCGTCACGGCCAGCGACAGCCCCATGCCCCGCTCGACCAGTTGCAGCGTCATAGCGGCTGACATCATGCCGCTCTGGAACACTGCGCCCACCGCGCCGCCCGGCACTCGGTCCCAGTACGGCGGCAAGGCGACGAATCGCTCATGGGCATTCAACAGGCCCAGGCAGTTTGGGCCGAGCAACGGGATGCCCGTCCACGCCGACCATGACACGATGTCGGCCTGACGGCCGGCACCCTTGGCGCTCACCACCTCCGAGAAGCCGCTCGTCACCACACAGACCGCCCCGACGCCCTTCTGCGCGCACTGGTCCAGGACGCCCGGCACCAGCCGGTGCGCCACCCCGATGATGACCAGATCCAGGTGGTGCGGCACGTCCAGCACCGACGGGTAGCAGGGGGCATCCTGCACGCGGTCGTAGCGCGGGTTCACGGCGACGATGGAGCCAGGATAGCCATAGGTGAACAGACTGCCCAGGATGCTGGTGACGAAGCTGGCGTTGGCGGATGCGCCAACCACGGCCACCGACTGCGGCCGGAACAGCGCGTCCAGCTTGCGGCCCCAGAACTGGGCGTCGCCGATACCCGTACGCTCGCCGGCGCTGCTGCCGTCCGCGCCTGCTGCTGACTCTGCCGCCGTCATGGCCGCCCCTTACCCTTACGCCTACATCACGCAGAGGTCGGCGTCACCGCCCCCTGCCGCCCCCTGCCGCGCCACGTCGCCCGCCTTCGCCGGTCCCGTGTCCGCTCGCCTCACCGCCGAGAGGCCGACCCGCCCGCCAAGATCGCTACAGGTAGATGCGGACCAGGGTTTCCGCGACCAGCGCCGGCCGCACCGCCCCTTCGATCTCGACCGTCTGGCTGTAGGTCACCTGGTAGACACCAGCGCTTATGTCGTCCATGGCCTTCAGACCGGTCCGCGCCCGAATCCGCGCCCCGACCTTGACCGGGCTGACGAAGCGAACCCGGTTCATGCCGTAGTTCAACACCATCTTCGACGGCAGCTCCAGCTTCACGCCGTCGCGGTGCTGCCCCAGGAACGGCAGCAGTGATAGCGTGAGGTAGCCGTGCGCGATGGTCCCGCCGTTCGGCGTCTGGGCCGCCCGCGCGGGGTCAACGTGAATCCACTGGTGATCCCCCGTGACCTCCGCGAAGGCGTTGACGCGCTCCTGCGTGATCTCCAGCCAGGACCCGGCGCCCAGATCCTGCCCGATGAGCGCCCGCAACTCGTCGATGGTGCGGACCGTCTGCGGCGTGCTCATGCTGGCCCTCCTTTGGAACGCGCGAGCGGTCAACGGTGCTGGAGCCGGTTCCGGACCCTACAGTGCCGATACCTTCAGCGTCTCGGTCAGGAAGCGCCGGTTGATGTGCAGCTTGTCCTGGTACGTGCCCTCACCCTCGACGGGGCGCGGCGGGTCCAGGTCCAGCGTGACCCAGCCGTTGTAGCCGCGTTCGAGTAGCAGGTTCCAGATACCGGGGATGTCTACGCCGCCCGCCCCGAGATCCTTGTATAGAATCTCCTTGGTGTGCTCCTCGCGGGTCGGCGTCTCGCCCTTGAAGCCCCGGTACGACGCCTTCGTGTCCTTCCAATGGATCGCGTAGATGCGGTCGTAATACTGGGTCATCAGGCCCAGCGGGTCGCCGCCGCCGAGGTTGAGGTGGGCGGTATCCGGCAGCAGGTACACGTAGCGCGGGTCGGTCAGCTCCATCAGCCGATGGATCTCCTCCGGCCGCTCGATCGGCCCCCAGATGTGCGGGTGCGGTGAGAGCCGCACGTCGTACTCCAGCGTCGCCGCGCCGAGCGTGTTCAGCGATTCGGCCAGCACCTTCAGGTCGTCGTCGCTGGTGCCGCCGGGCGTGCGCCGGCCCATGTTGATCTTGAAGTGCTTGCAGCCGAAATACGTGTGGTTGTCGCGGACCCAGGCGAGGTGGTCGTCGATGGTCTCTTGTTTCAAGTCCGGGCTGATGAAGTCGACCGGGCGGCCGTTGACGCTGCCCTTGTTCGAGATGGTGATGAGGGTGAGGCCGTAGTGGTCCAGCAGCGCCTTCAACTCGGGCTTGCGGTCGGCGTACGCCTGGTACGACTCGCCATATAGTTCAAGGCCCGGAAAGCCCAACTCGCTGACGAACTTGATCTGTTCCTCGTCAATCGGCACAAACACGCCGAAGAGCGCCGAGCCGACCGCAAAGCGTGGCCGCCCGGCTGATCCGTTGGTCTGACTCACAGTGTCCTCGCCTTCATGGGGAGTACGGGGGAGATAGCGCGGGGCGCGTGCTCCGTGGGAGGATAGCCCGTTCGCGAGCGTGGCTCAAAGGGGCGCACTCCGCGCCGCTGTGCACCTCCACCCGGTAACGGCCCCGCTGAACATAGCCGAAGCTCGCGCGCTGCGGGCACTGGCGGACCTGCTGGACCCGGCTCCCCTCACCCCCAGCCCCTCACGAGCGTCAATGATGTCGCCTGGGCGCTGCCGATGCCGCTACCGCCCCAGCGCAACCCCTCACGGTAGCCATCACACGCTTGGCCGATCCGCTGACCAGATGCTCTCAAAACCCCTGTTCAGTGCGTCCTGGCCTGCCGATAATGATGCTGGGGTCTGGTTCGGATGGGTCTTTCGGCCCATCAACACGCCTCCGTATCCTGTGGGCCGATGTCGCGCGCTGCTCGTCGGGAGGGGCACGCGACGCAGAAGAGGATTGCTGATGCACCGCGCTTTGCGTACGCTCCTGGCCGCCTTGATGCTGGCCATGCCGCTCACGACGACCGTCTCTGCCAGCGTTGCAGCGCCGGTAGCGTACGCGGCGCCCGCTGCCGCCGTCGATGACGCCGAAGATTTAGTCCCGTACGTCGAGGAGGTCCGGGCCGCCCTGATCGCACTCGGCGCGCCGACGATCAACGAGGCTGATGTCCTCGACGGCTCGCCGCTAGCCGCCCAGTTTGACGATGGTGCGCGCTACGTGGCGGTGCCCAGCGGCGATACCGGGGAAGTGACAATGGTCGTTGGTGCCTGGAACGTCGAGGACGGCACCGACGAGCACCAGGACTTTACCCAGGCGCTCGACAAGCTGAAGGCATGGGGGCAGACACGCGGTGGTGCCACCGAGGTATCAACCGTGGATACCGCGAACGCATTTGGCGCGAACGAGGCCGTTGAAGTCGCCATCGTCAGCGTGAGCAGTGGCAAGCCCACGAATCTGTGGGTCGGTCGGCTCTCCCGCTTCGGCAAGATGATCGCGCTGACCTCAGCGGATGTCGCGGTGAATACGCCAGAGGTGCGCCCGGACGACACGGTCACGGTGGCAACGGTGAGCGTGATCCTGGCGAAGCTGGTGGCCGACAAGACGAAGTAGCCGCCGCACGGCGCTCCGTCCTCGCTTCTCGCCGATAGCTACACCCACAAAAGGCCGCGCCCCTACCAACGGGGCGCGGCTTTCGCGTTGCCGCCACACGCATGGCTGCCGACGCTTCAACGGGGTGGCCGCTGAACCATCACGCGTCGTGAGGAGTGGCCGATGCCGAGAATGCCGCGCGAATCAATTCTCTTCTCCACCTGTCCCTGAAACGGTCGTTTTTGGCATTAGACGATGCCTGAGCATGTTCCCGCCCTGCGATTCGGAAGACTTGCTTTCGCTCTCGCTGATGGCTTCAGATCATCGTTGGATGAGTCTGCTACGGCCTCTACTTTGCGCTACTGGTCAGGCGATACTCCATCACTCTCAGTGCGGGAGTCAGCCCCGACGACCAGTCCTAGTTTTTCGACGGTCATGCTCGATCTCCCTTGACCCTCATCTCATCATTCCCGAAGAGGTGCGGCACCGTATTTTCCACCTCACGAATGCTGATCTACACCCAGTTCGACCTTATTTCGTGGCGCTACCCACTATGAGTTCTGCTGGCCCTTCGAAGCCTCGTGGACCCTCGAACTGTCGCAGCTCCTGCTCGATCTCCTCCCAGGCTTCCTGGCGCTCCGTCTCAGGCAGACCGACCAGCATCTGGTGCAATGCTCCAAAAGATTCTCGCTCGAACCGGACGCACTCGGCTGCCGAGGACATGCGGAGTGGAGCGTTGATGACACGTGTTTCCATGTCATGGAAGCCGGCCCGGCGGTATGCATCTTCCAGAGTGCCGGCCCCGCCAAGACTGAACGGTCCTGGCTGACCCGGCAGCGGTGGCGGCAACTGTGCGCGACGTCGAATGATCGAGACCGGGATCGAGAAGAAGCGGTTGCGCTCGGGCGTGGTGTAGACCGCTGCCACTACCCTTCCACCAGGCTTGAGCACCCGCCGAATCTCGGCGAGGGCCTGCTGCTGATTGGGAAAGTAAATCAGCCCGACCCGAGAGAGCACGGCGTCAAACTCGGCGCCTGGAAGGTCGAGGTGCTCGCCGTCCATCACGCGCGTCTCGAAATGGCCGCTGACGCCACGCTCGCTCGCCGCTTGCTGCGCGAACTGGAGGATCTTTGGCGAGATGTCCGTTGCCAAGACGTGGCCGCTCGCGCCTACGCGTTCCGCCACGGTGATCGCGGGCTCTCCAGCGCCGGCCGCAACGTCCAAGACGCGGCTCCCCGGCCCAATCCTCCCAAGATCGAGCATGGCGTCCGTCACCCCGCCGAGCCACATCTGTAGCGTCGGGCTCCAGCGGTGCCACGCTTCGGCAGCAGTTTCCCACTGGTCGCGCGTCGTGTTCTTGTACGCGGTAGGATCGAAAGCGGTTGTTGCCATGACGATTCCTCCATCGGTGTTGCTGGACATGCAGCGGCGCAACATGTCCGTCAGGTATGTGTCAATCGTGGTGGACGCGGGCGCCGAGTTCAGCCCTGGATGACGAGAGGCATTTGCTGAATCTCCGCACGGCCGCCCTTTGCGAATGGGCGCGGCATCGGCTGGGCGATCCCGTTGCCGTCGATGGTTCGGCAGCGAACGTCATAGCTGCCGGGCGCGACATCAGTGAGCGTGGCGACCCGGTGGGCGACCGTGTAACGGAGCGGCCACTGACATGGCGCCCCGGTGGCCGGATCGAATTGGAGAGGGAGGGCCGGGAGCCGCCCATTCGGCAGGTCGCCGCCCCAGTCCCTGGGTGGGGGCAGAATCTCTGCGTCCCGCCATGTCAGTTGCTCTAGGCGGGGATCGTCGGCTGGCAGTGGCACATCCCGCAGGTGCAGCGCATACTGGACCTTCTGAAGGCCGGAGACCCCAACTTGCGCCAACCCGGAGATGTGAATCGGCTGGCCGGCCGGCGCGGTCTGCGGCACCTGGGCGAAGCGCGCGAACGTCTTCATCGGGCTGTCCAGGTCGTTGTTCCCGGCCGCGTATGTGTCGTTCGCGGCCGGCTCGTTGGTGAGCACCACGCGCTGGAGCCACTTCACCGACTTAAATCCGTATGCTTCTGGAACCACCATCCGGACGGGGCCACCGCGCTTGCCGGTCAGAAACTCGCCGTTCAACTTGTAGCAGAGGATCACGGGGAGCTCGCCCGGCGGATCTTCGAGCACCCGCCCGATCGGCAGCGAGCTCTGGAACACCTGGGCCGGGTCCTCGTTGTGGTGCCCGTAGTAGAAGACTCGACGGATCCTCTCAACGGGGCGCGTCATCCAGATCAGCACACGCAGCGGCACACCTTCCCAGAGCCCCATCCCGAGAGGTTCTCCCAGGTTGTTGCAGGTCATGCCTTTCATGAACTGGACGCCGTGGGTCTCGCCCAGCTTCAGCAGCGCGTCGAAGGTGATCGCCGTACCGAGTTCAGCCTCGAGTGGCTGCTCGATGACGATGTCGCTCCTCGGCTCCGCCACAACCTCAAGATGCCAGGTCTCGCGCTCCATCCCGATCTCTCGGCGACGCTTCAGAGGCAGGGTGTACGGCAGCGGATTGCCGCGCTCCACCATGCCGAACTCCTCTTGCGGCGTCAGGAAGCCGTGCGGCACCACCGAGTCCGGTGATGCATCGTACCGAACCCCGACACGGCCAGCAGCCATGTCGCCGGTATAGAACGGCGCCTTCTGGTCACTGGTCTCGGTGGCTGGATCGTTGGCGTCGGACATGCGGCCTCCTCCTCATCGTGGGCAGGCGTTCATCCTGTTGGAACTCGGGCGCGGACTGATCGGACTGTGCCTGACACGGCTGCCCCGGCCAGACCTGGTTGATTGGTGTGCTTCCTACTGCGTACCCTCTGATTATCTGGCGTCGTGCTGGTTGATACCCTGAGCGCGACGCCGGATGTACAGACCCTTGCCTCCGTCCACGCCCATGCTACGACCGTACCGTTAGTGGGGTCCGGGGAGCAATGGAACAGTGAACCGACTTAAGGCTGCCGCTTGCCAGGTGCGGTTATCGGAGCCTTCGAGTTGGGCGTCGGATTCGAAGAAACAATGGCGCCAGCCTGTGATCATTAGGCGCGACGCTCCGGGTCAGAAACGTCCGAGTTTGACACATGATGGCTTGACCCGCTTGCTCGTCACCGCTACCCGATAACCGTACGTTCGAAAACCCGTCTTGAAATCATCGTCTTCACCATTGATCTTGAACATGGGCTTTGAGATTTTGGCAGCATGTGTATTGGCTAACCCCTGACTCAGAACCATGAACAGACGCTCGCGCTTCGACAGGATGCTATCGCGATGGCTAGCTACTCGTTGGGAGCGGCGGCAGCCCTGCACATCAGCGGGCTGATCGAGGACGGCGAGCCGGTCCTTGAAGAAGACACGCCGAAGACGACACGCCGCCCATCGTCCCCTCAATCGAGGTGGCGGTGCCGGTCCCGGCCACCGCGTAACCTCGAAGCAGGGCTAGATCAAGCGCTCGCGGATCACCGCCGACGCGTAGTCCATCGTGATGACGACGATGCCGATCAGCCACAGGGCCGTCGCCGCCTGGCTCCATTGGAGCAAGTTGATGTACTGGATCAGGATGAACCCGATCCCGCCGCCGCCGACCAGCCCGATCACCGTCGAGAGCCGCACGTTGATGTCCCAGCGGTACATCGTGAACGACAGGAACTGTGGGACCACCTGCGGCAGCACTGCGTAGAGCACCACCTGGAAGCGGTTCGCGCCCGTTGCCGTGATCGCCTCGATCGGGCCGGGGTCGATGCTCTCGATGGACTCCGAGTACAGCTTACCCATCGCGCCAATTGAGTGGATCACGATAGCCATGACGCCGGCGAACGGCCCCAGGCCGACGACCACAGCCATGATAATCGCCAGGATCAGCGTCTCGATGGAGCGCAGCACGTTGAACAGCGTGCGGACCGCGTAGTACACGGACCAGCCGATAGGCGAGCCTTGCATCAGGTTGCGCGCGCCCAGGAAGCTGAGCGGTATGCTCACCACCAGCGCGAAGAACGTGCCCATCAGCGCCAGAAAGATCGTCTCGATCATCTTCTCGACGGCGATGCGGAAGGTGTCGCTGATCTGCCAGCCGCCGGTGCCGGGCGGCAGTTCCACACGGATGGTGTAGGTGCCCGTCGCCACCGTCATCGGCATCGGGAACGTCAGCGAGTAGTTGCCGCTGGCATCCGTCGCCACAGGCGGTAGCCCCTGTGCCTTGTCGCCCGGCTTGTTCACTCGGATCGGCGTGGTGCCGCCCGAACCCTCGGCAAGGTACAGGTTCAACTCCATGTTCGGGCGCAGGCCAGACAGCGCCACGGTGACGCGGTCGCCGGGCATAATCGCGCCGGGCGTCACCGTCAGGGTGCCGCCGGCCACGCCGACACTCGACGGCTCCGCACTGGCCGCGCCGATCTGGAACGGAGCCTGCGCCATCGTCGGGGCGAAGATGTCCGGCTGCAACAATCCGGTAAAGATCGGGGCCGCTTTCGGCATGTTGACGGCAAGGCCGACGAAATCGACCTGCGTCACCTTCCAGCCGTACGCCAGCGCGGCCAGCCCGACGATGAGCCAGATGACGTTTCGCCACGAGGTGATGAACGCCCCGGGACCGGCCTTCCGCGTCGCGGCGATCTCCAGGACGCGCGGGCTCGGCTGGGCGAGGTTGGGGGGTGCCATCAGCGAATCTCCACCTCGACGGCATCCTCGCCGTAAATCTCGCGAAAGCGCTCCTCGTCGATCTCCGTTGGCAGGCCGTCGAACACGATCTTGCCCGCCTTGAGCGCGATCACTCGGGTGGCGTAGCGCCGCGCCAGGCTCAGGAAATGCAGGTTGCAGAGGACGGTGATGCCGTCCTGCTGGTTGATCGCTTCCAGGTACTTCATCACCGAATGTGACGTGGCGGGGTCCAGGCTGGCGACCGGTTCGTCGGCCAGCATCAGGCTCGGCTCCTGCATCAGCGCCCTGGCAATCGCCACGCGCTGCTGCTGCCCACCGGACAGGGTGTCCGCCCGCTGCTGCGCCTTCTCCGGAATCCCGACGCGCTCCAGGTTCGTGAAGGCGCGCTGGTAGTCGTCGGCCGGGAACCGCCCGATCAGGCTCTGCATCCAACTGACCGTCCCGAGCCGTCCGGCCAGGACGTTGGTCAGGACGCTGGACCGCTTCACGAGGTTGAACTGCTGGAAGATCATGCCGATGCGGCGGCGCGTGGCGCGCAGTGCTTCCGGCTTCAACGCCGTGATCTCGATGTCGTCCAGCCAGATCTTGCCGGAGGTCGGCTCGACCAGCCGGTTGATGCAGCGGAGCAACGTCGATTTCCCGGAGCCGCTCAGGCCGATGATGACGAGGAACTCGCCGTCCGGAATGGTCAGCGAAATGTCGTCAACGGCTACGACGCCATTCGGAAAGACTTTGCGTAGGTTCTGGATGCGTAACATCGGCGCCGCCGCCCCCGCAGTCGAAAGGCCGCTGATCGGTGAGAGAAGGGCCAGAGATCGAAGCGCCCGGCTCGCAACGACTGGACGCGAACGGTGCGGTGCGTGCCCCGTTTCCCGTCAGCCGGGGCACGCACCGCCAACGGGAGCCTAGCGTGGGGCTAGCTCCTGCTCCAGGTTCAGGTTCAGCACCTTCGCGGCGTTGCGGACCGAGTCGTACTCCTTGTCCTCAGCGCCTGCCAGCCCGTCGATGCGGTACAGGGAGTTCAACAGCCCCTTGCCGTCCGGCGTGCTGGCCGCTGCCAGGAGGCCTTCCTTGATCTGCGCCACCAGTGCAACCGGCAGCCCCTTGCGGACGCTCACCGTGTCGTTCGGGATCGGCGGCGTCACGTCAACGACCTTCACCTTCGCCAGCACGTCGGGCAGGGTGCTGGCGACAAGCGTGCGGGCATCCGTCTGCACGCCCACGACGCTATCGCCGAACGTCGCGCCGCCGTCCACCTGCTTGTTGTAGACGGCGATGACCACCTTATCGTGCCCACCCGCAAAGATGGTCTCCGAGAAGGCCGTCTTGTAGTCGATGCTCTTCGAGGCCAGCAGCGCGTTCGGGTACAGGAAGCCGGACGCCGATCCCGAATCGACGAACGCAAACTTCTTGCCCTTCAGCCCCTCAATGTTGGTGATGCCGCTGTCCACATGGGCGATGATCTGACCGGTGTAGGTCTTGCTGCCGCCGCGTACGCTGGACAGGATCACCTCAGACTGGTACTTGTCGCGCGCCAGCACGTAGGCGAACGGCGCGAGCCAGCCAATGTCTACGTTCTCCGCACCCATCGCCTCGATGACCGCGGCGTACGACGTAGGCACCGACACCTGGAACACCAGGCCCGTGACCTTGGCGAGCAGGTCCGCGAGCGGCTGGCCGCTGGCAAGCACCTTTTGCGAGTCGGACGACGGCACGAACGCCATCTTCAGCGGCTTGGCGGCCGACCCAAGCTCGCCGGCAGTGGCCGGCTTCGGGGCGGGCATCGCGACAGCCGGCGACGCGGCCGGGGAGGCCATCGGGGACGCGACCGGCGCAGCCGCAGCGGGGGATGCCGCTGCTGCTGGTGAGGCGGCCGCCGGCGATGGGGCCGGTGATGCTGCCGCCGGTGACGCGGCCGGTGCGGACGGCTTCGGGGCTTCGGTTGGCTTGGCCGGGGCCGTGGTTGCGGCTGGCGGTGCAGCCGGCGTGCAGGCTGCGAGCAGGGCGGTCCCTGCCGTCAACAGCATGGCACCACGTAGGAGCGACCGTCGCGTCAGTCGGCGCGGGCCGCCGGTCAAGGGGTGCAGCTCTGGCATGTCTGCCGACTCCTCTGGATGGTGGGGCCGCCGACGCATCGCTGTCGAGGCGAGCCGTCCTGCGGCGGTGGACACTCGATTCGCGGCACCGAGTCTACTGGCGGGTATTCTACTCGTTAGTGTGAGCCGCGCGGGCATCGTTCAGAACGAGCAGTCAGCACCGCTGACGTGCCATCGTTCGCCCAATGGGCTGCGTGATCCCGTTGACCACCCGTTTCCCACGGAGTGCGCGCCGCCGGATACCGCTACCCGACAGTGCGCGATCTCGTTGGTAAAGGATGGCGACTGCGCGCAGGCTCGACGGCCGGACACTGCAGCATGGGGCGCGGCGGGCCGGCGGAACCACCGGGCGGCACGCGGCATCTGTCATGGTGACGGCAGCCGGCAGGCAGACGACGACCCCGGCGGCGCATCGAGTGGGAGCACCGGTGGCGAACATGCAGCATGGGCGGCGGGCATGAGCGATGAGCGGCGAGCGTGGCTGGTGGTCCGGGAGGCGGGTGCCGGCGAGCGCACTGTGCCCCTGGATCGGCTGCCGCTGGCCGTTGGGCGCGACGCAGCCAGCGGGCTAGTGCTCCGCGACCGTTTCGTGTCAGGCCGCCACGCCGATGTGATCGAGCACGACGGCGGCCACGCGATCCGAGACCTTGGGAGCAGCAACGGCACGCAGTTGCTGGGGCGGCCCCTGGCACCGCGCACCTCTTACCCGCTGTACGACGGCGCAACGGTCGAGATCGGCGACGCGCACCTCACCTACCGCTGCGAGCCGGCCGACATGCGTCGGGGAAACACCGCGCCGGTGACACCGGGGGCGGTCGTTGGGAACGGGCGGGCCGCCACGCGCACGCTCGACCGGGCCCAGGTCACTGGCGAGCACCCGTCGCCCGTGGCACCGTCACGACCAGTGCCCGCGTCATCCGCCGTTGGCGCACCCAGCCCGGCCCCGGTGCCCGCTCGTCCTGGCCCGGCCGCCCCAGCGCGGCCGTCCTGGGTGCGGCGCGGCCTGCGCCGTGTGACCCGCCTGTCGTTGTGGCTCATGCTCTGGGGGCTGGTCTGCGCCGTGCTCGTCGTCGGCGTGGCGTGGCTGCTGGCACCGTCACGGGTCGCCCTGCTGGTGCTGGGCAGCGACGCCCGCCCCGACGAACTCCGCAACGGCGCGGCCGGGCGCACCGACACGCTGCTGGCGATGGTCGCGGATCGGTCGCCGGGCGGGGTGGTGCTGATCTCGATTCCGCGTGACCTCTGGGTGGACATCCCGAACTACGGCGGCGAGCGCATCAATGCGGCGTACGCCATCGGCGGGATGCGCGCGGCCGAGCGCGCGGCTGCGAACCTGCTTGGCGTGCCGGTCGACCGGGCGTTGCTGATCGGGCTGCAAGGCGTCCGCGACGTGGTGGACGCGGCCGGGGGCGTGGACATCGACGTGCCGCACGCCATCCACGACGACGCCTTCCCGACCGACGACTACGGCACGATGGTGCTGGACATCCCGGCTGGCCGGCAGCGCATGGACGGCGAGACAGCGTTGCGCTACGCCCGTACCCGCCACCAGGACAACGACTTCGGCCGGATGGCGCGCCAGCAACAGGTGATGGTCGCGTTGCGGAACGGCATGCTGCGGCCGATCAACTGGTGGCGAGGGCCGGCCGTCCTGGCGGCGGTGCAGCGGGCCACGCAGACGGACCTCGGCCCGCTCGACCTTGCCACGCTGGCCTTTGCGTTCGCCGGCAGTGGCGCGGAGCCGGAACGACTGGCACTTGACCTGGGCCTCGTGGAGGAGTTCCAGGGTACCAACGGTGCGTACTTACTGCGCCCGACCCCGCTCCTGAAGCAGCGCGTGGCGGCGCTGCTCACGCCGGCGGCGGCGGCCGTCGAGGTACTGAACGGCACCCAGACGGACGGCCTCGCGACGCAGGCAGCGGACAAACTGCGCGGGCAGAAGATGCGGGTGGTACGCCTCGGGAATGCCGCCCGCCCGATCCCGGAGACCGTGGTCGAAGTGCGGCCGGGCTACACCCGGACCGGCGTCTACGCCGCGACGCTGCTGGGATTGTCGCGCGCGTCCGTCCACGAGAGCACGACGCTGCCCGAGGACGTGGACGTACGAGTCACGCTCGGCGGCCAGCGCGGCTAACCGCCGGCCCGGCCTGCTGGCCCTGCTTGCTGCGTAGTGCCCCTGCGCGCAGAAAGCGTGCGCCCAGCCATGTCATCCTGAAGCGAAGGATCTCCCAGACT
>JBBQBU010000099.1:0-14423 GCA_038318015.1 Chloroflexota bacterium
TCATCCCAGGGCCGCTACCCTGCCGGATTGAGGTGGTACCTGCGCGTCTGATTTGGGAGATCCTTCGCTTCGCTCAGGATGACATGGTGGGTTGAGGGCGACATTTGCATGCGGGGCTGGCACCGGCCGCGAAACTGTCCACGTCTGAGCGCGCACGCGGGAGAGCGGCCCGGTCAGCAGCGCCAGGGCGTCCGATACAGCATGGTTGGGCGCTCCTCGCCGACCGTCATCAGGTCGTCGGTCCCGTAGCCAAACGCGATGCCCTCGCCCTTCGGCCCATCCCCGAGCGGGTACACACGCGGCTGCTGCTCCCAGATGGTCGCCAGCGACGCGCCGGCCGGCACGTCGTAGACCAACGCGCTGGCGTACGTCCGCAGGACGACGTGTCGCGCATCAGCCGAGATGGTGGCGTCTGTCACCTGCCCGCTGGCCGGGTCGAACGCCCGCACCTCCACCACGTCCACGAAGTCGGTCAGCAGGACAAGGTCGGCGTCGAGGAGCGGCGGCAAGCGGTAGATCAGGCTCAGGCCCGCTACCTCGCGGGAGATCAGCACCACCTCGCCGGTGGTGGGGTGTACCAGCATCGCTTCGGCGTTGTGCGCGCGGCCGGGGAACACGAAGCGGAACGCCGTGGCCGGGGCCGTCTGGTTGCCGGACGGCTGGCCGCCCGGCGGTGCTGGCTCCGGCTCGGGTACCCGGTAGATCACCGGGTCTGACCGCATCTGGTCGTTGTCGCCGGTATCTCCAAGGTACAGGGCGAAGCCGCCCGCGCCATCTGGGCCAAGCTGAAACGACTCCCAGTCCACATTGGTGGCACCGCTCACACGGAACGCCCCACGCGGCACGCCATCCTGGTCGAAGGCATACAGCATGGGCGCGTTCCCCGAGTCGTTGAGGGTCCAGTAGACGCCCGGCCACAGCTGGCTCGCCACCAGCGCCGACGCCTCGCGGACGCCGCTGTCAGCCACTTGGGCCAGCCGCTGGGTCTGGGCGTACTGACAGGCGGCCGGCGGCGCATCCTGGGCCACGACCACGGGCGCGGACAGTGGCAGGAGTGTGGCGGCGGCCAGCCCCAGCACGGGTAACTGACCGGCCAACGTGTTGCGCCAATGCAGACCGCGCTGCCAGGCCTTGACCATTGTCACGCACTGCTCCCGCGGGCGGTGGGTGTGGTGCCGCCTGCCTGTGGTGAAACGTGGTGTGGCCTACCGGCGGGCCGGGGTACGCGCCGACGCCATGAGCCCATCAGCCGAAACACTGGCCCGGCCGCCCGCCATGCGCGAATACTTCTGGTGCATGAACGTTCAGTTGCCCAGCGGCGGCCCGCGCGACCATACCGGACATCCTGACGACCATCCTGGGGGCGCACCTCAGGCTCCTGCGGCGACGCACGAGCGCGGCGCGGACAGTGTCGCCTGGAAAATCAATAGCGAGATTGTGCTGCTGCTCGGCTGGAATCCGGCCATTTTGCTCCAGGTGGCGCACCCGCTGGTGGCCGCCGGCGTCGTAGACCATAGCCTGTTCCTGGCTGACCCGGCCGGGCGCGTCCGCCGCCTGTGGCGCACCCTGAACGTGATGTTCAACCTGACGTTTGGCGTACCGGCCGAAGTCCAGCATGCGGCTGACACGATCAACGCGATTCATGACCGGGTGAACGGCGAGCTACGGCAAGCGTCCGGCCCGTTCGAGGCCGGGCGGCGCTACTCGGCTCACGATCCGGAACTGCTGCGCTGGGTCCACTGCACCATGCTGGAAGTGTTCCCGCGCGCCTATCGCCTGTACGTCGGCACGCTGACCGATGCCGAGTGGGACCGCTACTGCGCCGAGGCCAGCCGCGTCGAGCCGCTGCTCGGGCTGCCGGACGGCTACCTGCCCGCCAGCCTCCCGGCGTTGCGCGCCTATCTTGACGGCATGCTCCGGAGCGGCGCAATCGCCGTCAGCGACGAGTCGCGGCTGCTGGCGCACGACATCCTTCGACCGCGCCTGCCGCTGCCGCTCCGACCGTTGCTGCCGTTCTTCCAGTGGCCGATGATCGGGCTGCTGCCGCCGGCGGTGCGGAAGGCGTACGGCTTCCGATGGGACGGCCGGCGCGAGCGGTTGCTGCACGACAGCGCGCGGCTGGTCCGTCCGCTGCTGGCACTGACGCCGGGCCTGCTGCGCCACTGGCCGGCAGCCCGCCGCGCGGTGGCCCGTGCCCGACGGGGCGAGTTGGTCCCGTCGGCGCCCCGGTCTGTTGCCGCGCACGCCTGACACATTACCCTCATCCGTCGGCCCCTCTCCCGCGACTGGAGGTGTGCACGGCCATCGTAGGGGCTCGGTGCTGCCAGGACCGCCGTCCTCATGCGGCATTTGCGTGCGTGCCGGGTGGGCGTGCCAGCGGCACTGCCCTGCGAGATGCGGTCATTCCTCGTCCTCGTGTTCGCCCGCCGCCTCTCACCCCGCCGCCACTCTGTCGCGCACACCGTGAACTGATGGGCGCTTACCAACTGTTGAGCAAAGGTTTACACACGGCTGGTCATCCGTTAAGCGCGGGCTAATCAGCGCCGTCTATCGTCTTCGTACACCGAACCTGTGCGAAGGGTGACGGCCCGCGTGTCTCTTGGAGCGTACGTTCTTCGCCGAACCGTCCGGGGCGTGTTCACCCTCTGGCTGGTCGTGACCATCGTGTTCGTGGCGTTGCGTCTCTCTGGCGACCCGGCCACGCTGCTGCTCTCTGACAGCGCGACCGCCGAGGACGTGGCCCGCCTGCGCGAGACGCTCGGGCTGAACCAGCCGCTGCCGGTCCAGTACACCACATTCTTCTCGCGGATGATCTTCGAAGGCGACTTTGGGCAGTCGATTCTGCGGCGGCAACCCGCCGCGCTCGTCGTCTCGGAGCGCATTGGCGCGACACTGACGCTGGCCCTGGCGGCCTTCGCCATCTCGCTGCTGGTGGGGCTGCCGGCCGGGATCATCTCAGCGGTGCGGCGCAACACGCTGCTTGACCGCGTCGCCATGCTCGGCGCGCTCCTCGGGCAGGTGACGCCGGGCTTCTTCCTGGGCACGGTCCTGGTGCTGGTCGTCGGGCTGTGGCTGCGCTGGCTCCCAACCTCCGGCAGCGCCACGCCCTGGCACCTGATCCTCCCGGCCATCACCCTGTCTGCGTACGGGGCGGCCAGTATGGCACGCCTGTCGCGCTCTGCCCTGTTGGAAGTGACCCGCAAGGAGTACATGCGGACGGCGTACGCCAAGGGGCTGCACGAGCGGACCGCCATCCTGCGCCACGCCCTACGCAACGCCGCTATTCCGATTGTCACCGTGATGGGCATTCAGCTTGGGCACCTGCTCAGCGGCGCGGTTGCGACGGAAGTCGTGTTCGCGTGGCCCGGCGTCGGGCGGCTGGCCGTGACCTCGATCTTTCAGCGGGACTATCCGGTGGTGCAGGCCGTCGTGCTGATGGTTGCCGGCCTGTACGTCGTGCTCAACCTGATGGTGGATGTGCTGTATGCTTGGATCGACCCGAAGATCCGCTACCGCTAGCGTGCCAATTCTCCCGACGACGCCTGCCTCCGACACGGACATTGGCACCGTCGGTACACGCGCCGGCCGCGTGGCTGTCAACGGCCATGCAACCGGGGGTGCCATCGTGCTGGCTGAGCCGGTCGCGCCGTCCCGTCTCCCCGCGCTGCTCCCGACGGCTGCCGATCCCAGCACCACCCTGCCGGCCCGCTCCGGTCGCCCTTGCTCGGCGCTGGGGCGGGTGACGGGCACCGCCTGGACAGCCGGCCTCTTGCTCATGCTGATCGTCGGCTGCGCCATCCTCGCACCGTTGCTGGCCGCACACAGCCCGTATGCCCAAGAATTGGGAGCACGGCTTTCGCCGCCGGCCTGGATGCCCGGCGGCACCTGGGAGCGCCCCCTCGGCGCGGACGACCTGGGGCGGGATGTTCTGAGCCGGCTGTTGTACGGCTCGCGCGTCTCCCTGATGGTTGGCCTGACCGCCGCCATCATCGGCAGCCTCATCGGCACGTTCCTGGGACTGCTGGCCGGCTACGCCGGCGGCCTCGTCGGCGACATCATCATGCTGCTGGCGGACGCGCAGTTGGCGCTGCCGTTCCTGGTGCTCGCCATCGGCATGATTGCCGTGGTCGGCCCGAGCCTGGGCGTGCTGATCGTGCTGGCCGGCGTCAGCGGCTGGACGGCCTACGCCCGCGTCACCCGCGGGCTGGTGCTGGGGCTGCTGGAGCAGGAGTTCGTGGTGGCGGCCCGGGCGCTCGGCGCATCAACGCCGCGTCTGCTGTTGCGCCACATCTTTCCCAACCTGCTCTCGACCGTCGCGGTGCTGGCGACGCTGCAACTGGCCTCGGTCATCCTGCTGGAATCGACCCTCAGTTTCCTGGGGCTGGGCGTGCAGCCGCCCGAACCGTCTTGGGGGTCAATGCTCGGGGCCGGCCGCGAGTACCTGAACACCGCCTGGTGGATCAGTGTGTTCCCCGGCGTGGCCCTGATGACGACCATCCTTGCCGTCAGCCTGGGCGGCGACTGGCTGCGCGATGTCCTCGACCCGAATCTGCGCCACGAGCGCACCTGACTGTTGGTCCTCCTGATGATCCGCGCTCGCGGCGAACGCGCCCGTGAAGCCCTGTCCCCGCACGGCGGGCACTCTCGTACTGGAGCATCCTGCACATGCGTATGTCCCGACGCCACTTCACCGTGCTCATGCTGGGCACAGCGGCCCTGGCCGGTTGTCAGCAGGCCGGCCCGGCCCCAACCGCCAAGACCGATGCGAAGCCAGTTGACGGCAAGCCCGCTGCGCCGGCCGCTGCGGCTCCCGCCACCACCGCCCCGGCCACGAAGACTGACGCGAAGCCCGCTACAGATGCCAAGCCGGCCGTTGCCGCGCCAGCGAAGCCGCAACGGAAGGACAACCTGACCATTGCCGTCGCCGGCGAGCCGAACAGCCTGGACACCACCAACGAACTGGGCAATGTCGGCGTGCGGATGCACTACGTTTTCCACGATACGCTCATGCGGCGGGACTTCTTCGACGGCAACAAGCTGGTGCCGTCGTTGGCGACCGCCTGGAAGCGCCTGGACGACGTGACGCTGGAACTGAAGCTGCGGGACGGCGTCGAGTTCCACGACGGCTCGAAGCTGACATCCGAGGACGTGAAGTACACGTTCGACCGCATCATGGACCCGGCGGCGCGCAGCGAGGCGACCGGTTACTTCGCGGTACTGGCGAAGGTGGACGCCCCGGACCCGCAGACGGTCCGCATCACCACCAAGTCCCCGGATCCGCTGCTTGAGCAGCGGCTTGCCTCGTACGGCTCGTGGATTCTCCCAAAGGCCGCCGTCGAGCGCATGGGGTGGGAGAAGTTCGTCCAGGCACCCGTGGGGGCCGGGCCGTACAAGTTCGTGGAGTGGAAGCGCGAGGCCCAGTTGATTGCGGAGGCGCACGACCGGTACTGGGACGCCGCCCCTGCCGCGAAGCGCCTGACCTTCCGGCTGATCCCCGAGACTTCGACGCGCGTCTCGGCGCTGCTGGCCGGCGAGGTGGACATCATCACGAACCTGCCGCCGGATCAGGTGGAGACAGTCGAGGCGAGCAACGACGCTTACGTGAAGGCGGTGCCGCTCGCGAACGCCCACGTGCTCCGCTACAACACACTCGGCTTCCCGCCCCTCGCCGATGCGCGCGTGCGGCGCGGCATGAACCTGGCGATTGACCGCGAGGTGCTCGTCAAGAGCCTGTGGCGCGGCCGGGCGACCGTCCCGAACGGCTTCCAGTTCGCCGGCGAGTTCGGCTCGAACCCGGACCGCCCGAAGCTGGAATTCAACCCGGACAAGGCGAAGGCGATGATCCAGGAGGGCGGCTACACTGGTGACCCGGTCATCTTCCGCACCTCGCCCGTCTACTACAGCAACGGTCGGCAGGCGGCTGAGGCCATCGTCGAGATGTGGAAGAAGGTTGGCCTGAACGCCCAGATTGAGGTGGCGGAACAGGCGGCGCTCGGGAAGTTGGATGAGGCCGGCGGCCTGCACGTCACGAACTGGAGCGCCACGTCTGCCCTGGGCGATCCGGATGGCTACCTGTGGCGCAACTGGGGGCCAGACAACAACTTCCAGAAGCGCGGCTACTGGAAGCCGCACGAGTTCAACAAGCTGGGCCAGGAAGCGCGCAGCATCCTCGATCAGCAGCGCCGCTACGCGAGCTACCAGCGGATGATGGACATCTTCGAGGAGGATGCACCGGGGACGGTGCTGTACATCCCCCTGGAGTCGTACGGCCTGAAGAAGGGTGTGGACTGGACTCCGTACCCGATCTACTACTTCGACCCGCGCGCCTACAACCTGAAGGTCACGCGCTGACCGGCAGATATCCCTCCCTCTCCCGCTTGCGGGAGAGGGCCGGGGTGAGGGTTGAACAGACATGGCTGACACGTGGACACTCTGGGAGGACGCCCGGTTCGTCGTGACGACGCCGGGCAACCCGCACCTGCCTCCGGAGGAGGGATGCCACCTGCTCGTCTGGCCGCAGGACGCCCCGCCCAACGCCTGGGCCGACCCGGCCCTGACGGCCGCCACATTCGAGTTGGCCGCGCGCGTCTCACAGGTGCTGGAGCGCCTGGGGCTGGTTGACTGGGTCAATCTCCAGGCCAATGGCAACTGGGGCTTGCTGCTCGGTGCCACGCCGAAGCTGCACGTGCACATCTACGGACGGCGGCGCGGCGGCAAGACCTGGGCGCAGCCGGTCGATTTGCCGAAGGCACCCGGCCAGTTCGGATTTGCGCCGCTCTCCGCTGCCGACCGCGAACGGCTGACGACCGCCCTGGCGGAAGCGCTGGGGTAGCGCAACGGCCGCCCGGCCATCGCGCACCGCGATACCGCCAACGGGTGCGTCCTCGCCTGCGGCCCCAGGCTGACGCGCGGAACCGGGGGCCGTCAGGCTAGCCCGTAACTCCGGTTGCCCCAGGCGATAGCCTCAAGGTAGATGGCCGGAGCCTGCGAGGCCGGTAGCCCGACCCTCGCGACCAGTTGCTCAACGGTCGTCCAGTCGGCGCGCTCGTAGCCTTTGGCAAGGTTGAGCAGATCAGACAGTGGGCCCGGCTCTCCGTGAATCGCCGCCACCACATCCGTCGGCAAACAGATGGCCTCAAGGATACCGTCCAGCGGCTGCCCGACAATTGCGTCGATCAGGGAGAACAGGCCGAGCAGCGACAACTCATGCCGCCGATCACCTAACCCGACCGCCATGCCTGCCAGTTCGCAGAAGCGCCCGCGAGCGACCGACGTGACGATCAACTCCAGGGGGCGTTCCGAGCCGGCGTCCGCCAGGATGACGACCGTCGCCCAGGTGCGTAACCCTGTCTGCCCGAGCATGTGGACCGCCTGCCGGATTGTGGACACGCGCCGCCGCAAGCTGAAGGCGACCGAGTTCAGGTAGCGAATGATCTGGAACGAGAGTGCCGGGTCGTGCCGCAGCAGTTCTTCGATGGCCTCAAGGTCTGGGTCGGCACCGTTCAGCGCGGTCAAGAGCTGCAAGCGGTGGGGCTTGAAGCCAGAGGTCCGTGACCCGACGCTGATCTCTGGGCGGGCGAAGAAGTAGCCCTGGGTGTAGATGTAGCCGAACGCGCGGGCCTGCCGTGCATCCTCAGCCGTCTCCACCTTTTCGGCCAGCAGTTCGATGCCCCGGCGCAGCAGCGGCTCCGCAATCTGCTCGCGGGATGTGGCGTCCGGGAACGCTAAGAAGTCCATCTTGACGATGTCGGCAAGGTCGAGCAGCCGCCCGGTCGGCCCAAGCGGGTCGAAGTCGTCCAGGGCGATCAGGTAGCCGTCGTCCTTGAGCGCCTTGCAGGCGTCACGCACCGCCTCGTCCACCTCGATGCCTTCCAACACCTCGACGACGAGCCGGTCGGGCGGGAGCACGCGGGCGTACCCGTTGACGAGGGCCGAACGGGTGAAGTTGACGAAGGCGCGCCCGTTCCCCGCCAGCGACTCGACGCCAAAGACGAAGGCGCTGTTCGAGAGCACCGACAGCGACGCATGGTCGCCGTCCTCCATGTTCCCGTACTGGTTCTGGAATCCTGATCGGTACAGCAGTTCATACCCGTAGATCTTCGAATCCAGGGTAAAAATCGGCTGCCGGGCGACATAGACGTCGGACCGCGCTAACTCGCCAAGTTGTTGTGCCGACGCCACGTCTTTGAGCCTCCACCCACACTACGGGCCGGAACGCCGAGAAGCGCATGCTGCCACACTGCGAACACGCTCTATTCACACTAACGGTGCAGTGCGATGGAAGAGGACGGCCTGAACGAACGAGGATGACAAAACGTCCGCGACAGTTGCAGTGGTGAGAACGACCCGGTGGGGCGGCGCGCAGGAGGCCGAACCGAAGTCAGGCGAGGGCGCGGCGCGCGAACCGCCCCAGCGTCGGCTGTTCGAGCGCCGCATAGTCCCGGCCGCTCATCGTCACCGACACGTCCCGCCCGCCGATGTTGAAGGCGATCATGTCGCGTTCCGCCACTTCCTCATCCGCGTAGGTCGGCAGGCCGAACAGGCTGCCAAATGGCGGCACTGCACCGACCGGTGCCCCGACTAGCTCATGCACGCGCTCAGCGTCGATCATGCGGACGTTCTTGACCCCGGCCAGGTGCTTGAACGCCCGATTGTCCAGGCGGGCATCAGCCGGTATGACGATCAGCACCACGCGGTCATCAGCATGGCAGACCAGCGCCTTCGCCCCGGCCTCCAGCGGCGTGCCCCGCACCTGCGAGGCCTCCTCACTGGTGCGGACCGGCGCGTGCCGCAACACCCGGTGGGCCACGCCGCGCGCCGTCAGCAGGTCGATAATACGCAGCGTCAGCGGGGCGAACGGCGCAGACGGGTCTTGGGCAGAAGCGGCCGGGTCTGGGGCAGGAGCGTGGACGGCATCATCGTCTGGCATGGGCGCATTGTGGCAGAGGGAGCATCCGCCGCGCAGCCCCGGCTACTGGAACGGCCAGATGTGGCACGCGGGCCAGCGCAGACTTGCCTTGAGTATTGCAAACAAGCGTCGTCACCTTTTCTTGTGTTGCATACGTTCAACCAGATGAGCCATGCTTCTCGGGCAGGTGCTGCCGGGGCCGTGCGGTCCAGGTGATGCACTGGCGACCGGCTGTGCAGGGAGTGTCCCTCGTGTTGCCTTCCGTGCTCCTCGTATCCGAAGAACTGGCGTTCCTGCTCACGGCCTACTCGTCCCTCCAGCGCGATCCGCGCATCGGGCGCATCGAGGCCAGCGCCGGGCATGACGAGGCCATCGCCCTGATGCGGACCATGCGTCCGAATGTCGTCGTCCTGGACGTGACGGCCAGCGACCCCGGCCAGGCGATGGTCGGCCAGTTCCGTCGCTTCGACACCACGCTGATCGTCTTCATCACGTTCCGTGAGCACGACCAGGATGCTATCATGGCGGTCGCCTCGACGCTGGGGGCGCACGATATCTGCCCGCGTGAGGCGTTCACCGTTGAGCGCGTCGTGCGCGTGACCCAGGCATTGACGGCCCGCCGGACGGCAACAGCGCGTGCTGCGGCTGCCGGGGCCGCGGCCGAGCTTGCCGCCGCCACACGCTGACAGCGGCCCCGCTCCCGCCTCCTGCTGAACACCCCCCCCCCCACGCGCCGATGCTACGGCTGTGGCACCGGCGGGCTCGCCTGATGATGCGCGCTCCCCGGCCGCGACGCAGCCCCAGGGCATTAGCGCCAGGGCCGTGTCTTCATCAGCGCGGGGTGCCGTCGAAGTGCTCAATGCGGTTCAGCACCAGTTCGAGCGCCTCCGGCTTGATGCTGACGGTGCCGCTGAACGGATTGTCGATGGCGGCCACCAGGAACAGGACGAACCCGATGGAGGCGAC
Source organism: Chloroflexota bacterium (assembly GCA_038318015.1). Taxonomy (GTDB): domain Bacteria; phylum Chloroflexota; class UBA6077; order UBA6077; family JACCZL01; genus JADZEM01. The sequence continues at coordinate 9,875 of JBBQBU010000099.1, forward strand.
GTAGAGAGCCGTCATCGCCATCTGCGCGCGCATGTTCTTCAGGCCGAAGAAGTAGGTGAACAGCACCGTCACCACGCCGCCGCCGATCAGGATGCCCCAGATCAGGTGGGGAACACCGCTGCGACTCGCTAACAGGCGCATGCGCCGGCCATCGTTCAACTGGTCCAGGCGCTGGAGCACTTCGGAATAGACCGCCTCTTCGCGGGAGGTCGATGGGGTGAACGCCAGGGCCGGAGCCCAGAGGTTCGCGAGTTGACGCCAGGCCGCGTTGCTCTCCTGGCCGCGTTCCATCAACTCCCACTCTTCGTCCATGACCACCCTGGCATAGGCGACTGCTGCCCCCTGCAACTGGCCCCGCACCGGTTCAGGCAGGCCGTTCGCCAGGTGGTATACATCGCCCACTTCGTTCGCTTCGGTCTCGGCGATCGTTCGGGCGCTTTCGAACTGCTCCCAGACCAGGATGACGGCGAACGCCAGCAACACGCCGTACACCACGCCCAGCACGGCGATGAAGAAGCCGGCGACTTCGTTCTGCTCCATCTGAACTTCGAGCGACACGCGCCGGCGCACATGGACAACGCCGAACAGCGCCAGGGCGACGCTGCCGACGATGAAGACCAGGAACTGAAGGATCGTCTGCATAGTCACTCCTACGAATAGCCTTGCGGGCTGTGGCCCTGAGGCGTTCGGTGTTCTGCGCGTTGACGCGGTGCCGGCCGTGCGCTAATCTGAGCGTGCCTGCACCAGCATGGCATGACATGGGGCTGCTTGGGGCTGCCTGACGTTGACGTGCTACGTCAGCGATGCGTGTGGATCGGGAGCGCATGATGCGCCGCCAGAACAAGATCCTCCTGGGCGTGCTGGCCTTCTTCCCGCTGGGCTACATCGTCTTCTTCGTCGCGGCCGTCTTGCTCTTCGCCCTCACGATGGTGGGCACGTTGGCCGTTGCCAGCACCACCCCCTCCGGCGAACCGGATGTCAATCCGTTCGTGATCCTCGGGCCGTTTCTGGCCCTTTTTGGCCTGCATCTGCTGGCGATGCTCGTCACCGTCGCGCAACTGATCGTGTACTTGATCCTGGTGCTACGCAATCAACTGCTGGCCGACAACGAACGGATCTTCTGGGCACTGGCGATCCTGTTTGCCGGGGCGTTCGCGTCGCCAGCGTACTGGTACCTGAAGGTCTGGCCGCTGCCTGACACCGTGCCGAGTTGAGCCACGCCCTCTCCCACGAACGACGAGGCCCCTCCTTCGGCCTCTCCGTGTCACAAGTGGGAGAGGGGGCTAGGGGGTGAGGGGTGCTTAGACCATGTGCTCCTGGCGCTGGGCCGTGCGTTCCGCCGTCTCCGGGGGCCGCCCGTTCGCGTTGAGGTCCGCCACCAGGAGCCGCCCGCCGTCCAGCGACAGGATGTCGGCAGGGAGCAGCACCGGCTGCCAGGCGTGGCCGATCACATCGGCCAGCCGGAACACCGCCGTATTCAGCGCAATCGAGACGATGGCCCCGCTGATGATGAGCTGGTAGGCATCGTCCGGGAGCAGCCCGAGCGTCCGCCCGAGCGTGCCCAGGATAAACGAGAATTCGCCGATCTGCGCCAGCCCGGCCCCGATCATCAGGGCCGTCGTGCGGGACTGCCTGAACATCAGGGCGATGCCGCCTGCGATCACCGGCTTGGCGACCACGATGATGAACACGACGGTCAGCACGTGGAACGGCATCCGCACCAGCGTCATCGGATCGAAGAGCATACCGACGCTGGCGAAGAACAGGACGCCGAACAGGTTCCGCAGGGGCCGCACGTCCTCCGTCACCTGATGGGCCAGCCGCGACCCTGAGACGATGATGCCCGAGAAGAACGCACCGAGCGCCACTGACACCCCGAAGAGCGCGTTCATGCTGAACGACACGAACAGAGCGACGACGACAGCCGCCAGCGTCAACATCTCGTCTGAGCCGCTCTTGTCGATGTACTCCAGCAGCCAGGAGACAGCCCGGCGCAGCAGCGGCAGCATGCCGATCAGCACGGCCATATTCACGGCGGTAATGCCGATCAGGATCGGCACGGATTCCCCGATGCCGGCCTGCCGGACCGAGAACGCTAGCACGCTGTCAGTCTTGTTGATGAGGACATCAAACACCGACTCTTCAGCGGAACGGCTGGCGACGGTGCCGCCGAGCGAGACCGCCAGCACCGGCAGCAGCACCAGCACCAGCGCCGAAAATAGGTCTTCGACGACCAGCCAGCCCACACCGATCTTGCCAGCCATGCTCTCCAGCAGGTTGCGCGCCATCAGCGCACGGACCAGGACGACCGTGCTGGCGACCGACAGCGCCAGGCCGAGTACGACGCCCGCCCCGAGGCTCCAGCCGAACACCGTCGTCGCCGCGATGGTGATGCCGGTGGCGAGCACGCTCTGGATGATTGCGCCGGGGATCGCGATGTTCTTGACCGCCAGCAGATCCTTCACCGAGAAGTGCAGGCCGACCCCGAACATGAGGAAGGCGACGCCGATCTCGCCCAACTGCTCGGCGGTGTGGACATCGGCGACCAGCCCCGGGGTGTGGGCGCCCACGGCGATGCCGGCCAGGAGGAAGTCGACGATGGCCGGTAGCCGCAGCCGCATCGCCACCAGACCGCCGATGAGGCCGAATGCCAGCACAAGCGCCAACTCGTCCATCAGGCCGAGCGCCTGGTCCGCATGGGCGAGTTGTGTCGCGATGTCGTGGCCGATGTCCTGGATGTCTTCCATCATGCTCAGGTTCCTCCGTTCCCCTCCGCCATCAGGCGGCATCCTTTCCCCGGTGGTGTCCCATGCGCGGACACCGCACCGGCCACAACGCACGCGGCCACGCGCACGTGATGGGATAGTAGTCGCAGCACCGCGCCGCCCAAACAGTCGGGCGGCGCGGTGCCACTGATGCCTGCTAGACGGGGAGCGTGTCCGCGAACGTGACCTGCTCGCTCAACTCGTCGTCGTCCAGCGCCTGGCGAACCTCGCCGGTTGCGCCCACGACGATGATGTCAAGGTCAATGTCGAGCTTCTGCTTGGCGAACACGAACGCCCGCATCCCCTCGCCACAGATCGTCTTCAGGTCGGTGTTGTCGATGACGAGCGTCTTCGGCTGCGCCGCGATGACCTTCGCCAACTCGTGCTGCAGCTCCGGCAGGGCCGCCCGGTCTAGCTCGCCGGACAGGGTCAGCACGGCCTTGTCGCCGTCGAACTCGGCGATGGCGGTGAAGGTGTCGGCCAGCGAGGTCGGCGCAATCCGCACCTTGACGCGCAGGTCCGTGTCCGTCTTTGGCAGGTTGACGGTCAGCTCAGCGGCATCAAAATCCGTCCAGCGTGCGCCGTCGATCCAGACCTCTTCGATCTTGATGCTGCCCGGCGGCAAGATGTCCGGCGAGACCCGCAGGACGTTGTTGCCGAACGCGCCCGGCTTCGGCTTGAAGTGCAGGTCCAACGGCTGCTTGGTGACGAGCAGGTTGGAGTAGACCGCCGACAAGTAGCACAGCTCCGTCGAGTGGTAACCGCTCATCGAGTGGCTACCCTTGAAGCGCTCGGTGCCCATCAGGAACGGGATGCCCGTCGCCAGCACGTTGAAGTAGACGCCGTTGCTGTCGTGGTCCAGGAAGAAGCTGTTGTAGAACGCGACCGATTCGCGGGCCAGCTTCTTGTACTCCGGGTCATCCAGAATGCCGTCCATGATGAGGAACGCGAGGATGCCCTGCTCCTGCTGCCACCACGCCTTGCGGTCGTGCCAGGCGTAGCGGTGAAACTTCTGGTCTGGGGCCAGGTTGCGCTCCATCACGTCGTACCAGCCGCCGCGCTGCTGGTCCCCGCCGATCTCCGGCATCACCGTGGCGATCTTCCGCGCGAACTCGACGTACTCCGGCTTCGGGGCCAGGCTGTGAATCCGCATCAGGTTCCAGGCGATCTTCAGGTTGTGCCCGACGACGCCCCGATTCTGCTGCCAGCCCCAGGTGGAGTCGTGCGACCAGTCCTCAAAAAACTTCTCCTGCACGAAGGGGGCGTTGTCGTAGTCCTGGAAGTGCTCGGTGATGGTGTCGCCCGTGTCGATGAGCATGGCGGCGTGCTTCGGGTCGCCGGAGGCCAGCACCAGGTTGATGAGGTACGCGGGGGCATGGTCGCCCACCGAGTTCCAGTTCTTCTTGGCGCGGTTCTGTCCCAGTGACTCGGCGCGCGGGTCGAACGTGACCGGGTCGATGTGCGAGAAATAGCCGCCCTTGACCGGGTCACGGTAGTACTTCTCGAACAGGTTCAGCGTCATCTCGATGTCGGAGCGGATGGCCGGGTCGCCGGTGATGCGGTAGGTCTGCGTCGGGCCGGCGAGGGCGTAGATCTGCTCGTAGGCGGGGATGGCATCGAAGTCGTCGCCGAACTCCGAGCCGAAGATCTTGCGCTCGTGGCCGCCCTTCACGTCAACGGCGTGGTACCAGTAGACGATCTCGTCCTTGCGGTCGATGAAGCGCAGGTGCTCGCGCAGGTACTCGGTGCCCTTCTCGGCACCTTCCAGGTACTTATCCTCACCC
>JBBQBU010000100.1:0-14421 GCA_038318015.1 Chloroflexota bacterium
CCGGCACCGCGCCTGGATGATGCGCGGCTACGCGATCGGGCTGGGCGCGGGCACGCAGGTGCTGACCCTGCTGGCCGGGGAAATGATCGCCGGCCCGCCGAGTGAGCTCAGCCGAGCGCTCCTGATGGGTGCGGGCTGGGCGATCAACCTCGCCGTGGCCGAATGGGCCATCCGCAAACGGCAAGCCCCGCCAGCCCGCACCGCGGCAGCCGTCGTTCCCCCCCTGTCATGAAGTCTGCCTGAAGGAAGCGGCACCGTTGTATGGCTGGATCTCGCTGTACTCCGTGAGTCCGCTCGTCGTGATTCCTCGACTCTCGCTGGTACTGTTCCCACAGGCACCCATTGACCTAGTGCACCGCCGAGTAGAACACGATGACGGCGTCCCATTCCCAGGGGCAGGTTCAAGGCCAGACTAGGGGGCGGGACTCAAGAGGACGCGAGCAAGGTCTCGGTTGCGTGCGGCCACTCGCAGATGTTCCAGTGTCTTCCGATCCATCCTCAGGCGACGCGAAGCGGGATCTGTACAGCATGGCGTGGCAGCGCATGGTGCACGTCACCCCGAAAATGCCGAGGATTCGGGCCGGCAAGCGCGGAGACGGCTACGGGCGGGCGGGCAGGTTCCGCAGGATCGTCTCCAGGCGGCAGCGGACGCCGGCCGTCGTCTGGGCGGCCGGGTAGCACGAGCCTTCGCCGTCGCGCTGCGGGCCGAACGAGGTCAGCCCCCGATTGTTGTCGTGGCGGCGGTTCGGCGTCAGCGGGCTTTCGGACGACCACGAGCCGACCCCGACCACCTGGTCGTACCCCAGCACGAACCGCAATTGCGACATCTCAAGCTCCAGGCGGCCAAGCTCGTCGCCCGAACCGTACGACCCTGGCAACTCGCGCGACGTGCCCAACTCCTCGACCACCACCGGTAGCCGCCGGCCGCTCGGGCAGGGCGTGTTGATGACGAAGTTCAGGTCACGGTCAATCGGCATGTCGCCGGGGTGGAACGCGTCGATCCAGTCGTAGGTGTGCAGCGTGTAGGCGTCGATTGGCCCTTCGCAGTACAGCCGCCGCGCCAACGAGTACTCGTAGGCCGGCGTCAGGTGGTGGCTGCCCATCGTCCCCGGCCAGATCGGCGTCACCGGGTCCAGGCGACGAATCTCCTGGTGCATCTGCTCCATGAAGGTCAACACCAGCGGCGGGTCGTCCTGGGTGTTTAGCTCGTTGCCGTACTCCCACGCCAGGATCACGTCGCGCGCCCCGCGGTTGAGCACCGTGCTGATGAGCCGGCGTGTGAATTCCAGGTACGGCCCGCGCCAGTTGCCTTGAAAGAACGGCAACAGGTGCTGCCAGTAACCGTCCTTCATGCCGACGCTCTCCTTGTACTCGCCCGGCACTTCCTCGTGGTTGTTCACCAGCGCAACTATCAGCTTGATCTCGTTCGCCCGCAGCGCCGGCGCGATATCGCCGATGCGGTTCCCGAGCCAGTCCGCATCCTCCATGCTTCGCTGGGTGCTGTCCGTTGCGAAAATGCGGATCGCGCCAGCGTTCATCCAGGCCGCGTACCGCACATTCTCCTGCGCGTACAGCATGTTCGGCTGGTGCATCCCGCCGTGCATGTTCAGGATCAGGAAGCGCCCATTAATGAAGCCCTGGTAGTCGGCGGCCGTGCCCAGGCGGCTCGGCGGCAACGGCGTCGCCTCGGCCGGCGTCGGCGGCAGCGCGCCGCTTACCAGCACGATGGCCGCCAGCAGCAGGGGCAAGGTCCAGCGCAGCACGCTCACAGCGTCTCCTCATGAGGCTCCGTGACCGGGCTGGCAGCCTCCCAGAACTGGGGCGACGGTGCCGTGGGCCGGGTCGGGAACGCGGATCTTCAGCAGCGAGCGCCGCACACCCCCAGGAGCCTGCGGCGAAGGTCGGGGAAGCTTACGTCGTGTGGCCTCCTGCGGCCAAGTACGCACGGGGCTGTTTCGCGGCGAAACGGGCACGGTACGCGGCGACCATGACGCGCGAGGCGGCCCGGTCGGGCCAGTCACGCGCCGGGCGGGCCGCCAGGGGCACCCGTCAGCGGGCCATCCGCCGTTCGGTGACGGCCGCCGCCGCGACGATGCTCTGCTCCACGTCCGGCTCGCGAGCGGCCAGCGCATGCCGCACACGCAACCCGAGGTGCAGCGCCAGCCGCGTTTCCGGGTCGCCGAGCTGGTGCCCGCTGATCTGCTCAATGCGGCGCAGGCGGTACGCCACCGTGTTCCGATGCAAATGCAGCCGCGACGCCGTCTCCGCGAGGCTGTTGTCGGCCGCGAAGAACGCTTCAAGGGTCGGCAACAACTCGGAGCGGTTTGCGCGGTCGTACTGGTCGATGGACGAGAGCGTCTCTTCGTAGAATGCGCCCAGTTCCGGGTGCCCGTCCAGCGCCAGCAGCAGCCGGTGGACGCCCAGGTTCTGGAAGAAGGTCAGTTCACCCGGCGCGAACAGCCGCCGCGCAATCACCAGCGCGCGGTCGGCCTCGCGGTAGCCCTGAGCAATCGCAACTGGCCCGGCCCCGGTGCGCCCGACGCCCGCCGAGACGGTGCGCCCGCTCACCTGCGCGACCAGCCGGTGCACGCGCGTGGCAACGACCGCCGGCTCGGCACCGTTCAACGGGTAGGCGACCCCCACCGTGTCGCCCATCACGCCGACCGGCGCGGACACGCCCAGTTTGCCAAACTCACGCACCAGGACGCTGGCGATATCGTGCGGGCGCGTCGCCACCGACAGCGGTTCCGTCGCCACCCGCAGCGCAATCGGCAAGTGCGGCACTGACAGGTTGAACCCCAGGCGCTCGGCGCGCTCCAGCAGCGCCGAATCCGACGTGAACGCCCCGCTCAACAGGTCCGTCACCACGTCGCGTCGCAAACGGTCCTCAGCCTGCAGCACCGCTCGCTCGCGGGCCAGCACCAGCGCGCAGACGGTCGCCCCCTGCGACGCACTGAGGGCATCCGCCCGCCCCAACGACTCGTGCGGGGCGATCAGCGACAGGAACGCCAGCGCGCCATCCTCGGCCGCAATCGGCGCGACCACCCGCCCGATGCCGTCAAGCTCCAGGCGGAAGCGCTGGGTCGGCGGGTCGGCGGCCGGCACTCGGCGACCGTCGATCCAGGCCAGCAGGCGCGGGCGCGTGCGCTCCAGTGCGTCTACCACCTGCCCACGATCCGGCAGGGTGACCGATGCCCCACTCAACTGGCGCACGCCGGTCGCATCCTCGACGGCCACGGCGCGGCGCGTCAGCACCGCCAGCCGGTCCACAATCGCCGGCAGCCCGTGCCCGGCGATCAACAACTCGGTCAGTTGCTGCTGCACCTGTCGCGTCAATTCGGCGGCCTCGGCCTGTCGGTCGGCCAACAGGCGTAGCGCCTCTTGCTCGGACTGGCTCAGGGAGGCTTCGAGCGGGATCGACAGCAACGGGAACCCGAGGGCGTCGGCCCGGGCGATGGCCGCCTGGTCGATGCCGCCGCGCGCCGCAATGGCCGCGACGCCCGCCTGTGCCAGTTGATCCACCGCGCGTGCCAGCGTCAGGCGTTCATCCAGTGCGCGGAGCGTGTCCGCCCCGACCAGCACCAACTCGCCGCCCTTAAGGCCGACCAGTCCCGGCGGGCGTGGCCGTAGGGTGATGACCCAGCGCACGTCGCGGTCTAGCCCGACCTGACCGCCAACAAGCTGTGTGCCCGGTGGTAGCGCACCGGCCCAGACATCGTGAACAGTCGCAGACATAACGCCTGAAGATGCCTCGCCGACAGTGCTCGGTCGAACGTTGCGCTCGGCCTGGAGGGAGTCCGAGCGAGCGGCCCGGCCGTCTCAAGGAGGATATGGGCGCTCCCGGCATGAACCATCGGACAGGGCTACCAACATCAATGGCAGGGGATTAGGCACAACGCCCAATATGGCGCGGTCAACATGCGGCAGGAGGCACAAGAATGCGGGGTTCATATGGCAGATTGCACAGACATGTGCAGACGTGCCAAGAGTTTGGCGTCGCCCTTGACGCCGGGGAGCAGCCCTCACCCCCCCAGCCCCCTCTCCCGCAAGCGGGAGAGGGGGAGCCGAACCAGCGCGCCTGATCCGGGAGATCCTTTGCTTCGCTAGCTCAGGATGACGTGGGAGCGTGGCCGCGGCCCCATCGCGCAATCTCTGGTGCAGATTGCCAAACTGTTCCCACCTGAACCCACAGCGCGGGGGGGGGGCACAACCGAGGTACCTCGAACATTGTCGGTAGCGCCTGGTGACGGTGAAGGCGGGCGGGGCGCGGGGGTCAGCTGATCTGCGTCTCGCGGTTCGGCTCGAAAGCGTAGCCGCCGCCGGGAGCCGTCACGAGGTACATCGGCGACGACGGGTCCGGCTCAATCTTGCGGCGCAACCCGAGGATCACCTGCCGCAACGCCCCGTGCGCGTCCTCATAGCCAGGACCGCGCAAGTGCCGCAGCAGCTCCTGCGGCGTGAAGACCCGGCGCGGGTGCCCAAGCACAAGGTCGAGCAGTTTCGCTTCAGAGGGCGTCAGGCGGATGCTGACCCCGCGCAGCACAGTCCGGCGCGACGAGACGTCCACTTCCAGCAGTTCGTCTTGATAGCGACCGACCGTCGGGACCGTTCCGCGCGACCGCCGCAGCATCGCTTCGGCGCGCGCAGCGAGTTGGCGCGGGCTGAAGGGCTTGATGACGTAGTCGTCAGCGCCAGCCTTGAAACCCCGCTCCACATCCTCGTCGTGGTGGCGCGCCGTGAGCATGATGATCGGCGCGCGACTCACTTCGCGGATGCGGGCGCACAGGCTGAAGCCGTCAATGTCTGGCAACCCGACATCCAGCAAAATGAGCGCTGGTTCCTGTTCCTCGACTGCACGTAGCGCCTGCCGCCCGTCCGCCGCAGAACGCACCGACAAGCCAGCATGTCGCAAGGTCTCGCGGACGAGCAGGCAGATATGTGGCTCGTCATCGACAACCAGGACCAGTGGAGATTCCATACCGAGAATGCGCCTCATACTCGAAACAGGAAGGCATGTGCACGGCTTGGCCCAGCTACGCGCATAGTCGCAAGCGTCCGCCGCTGCCCTGCACGCGAGCCGCGTACCGACAGGAGTCTATCACACCGCCGGTCGGTGGTCTGCCCTCGCGACCCGTTGACGAGCGCTATCCATCACCAGGAACGCGAAAGTCCCCCCGAGGGACCGTCGGGGGGACTTTCTAGGAGGAGGGAGTGGGAGGTTCAGGAAGATGGGCGAACGGGACATGCACCAATGGGGATGGCTCCCGAACGAACCCGCTATCCGTATGCGAGGTCAGGCGACCGCCCTTCGCATCGGCACGACGTTCGCCGGCCGCGTTGCCGCGAAGCCCGGGGTCAGGTAGCGGCGCAGGTTCGCCAGCGCGCGGGCCTGGAGCTTCTTGACGGCCTCTTCCGAGCGCCCCATCCCAGCGGCGGCTTCGGCAACCGACATGCCAGACATGAACCGAAACTCGACGGCCTGCCGCTGCTCGGGGGTCAGGCGGGCCAGGGCCGGCTCGAGTGCCTGCCGATCCAACACCTGCGAGTACTCGGAGGACGTGTGCCGCTCCGCCATCTCAGCCACGGCGTCCAGCGAGCTTGCTGCCGTCCGGGGCAGGCTGCGGAGGTAGTCAACGAGGTGGTTGTGGGCGATGCGGTACAGCCATGCGGTGAACGGCAGGCCGCGCTCAACGTAGCGGTCCAGCTTCTCATACACCTTGACGAAGACGTCTTCGGTCAGGTCTTCCACGACCTCATCGGCGCCGTCGAGCCGGCGGCGGAGGAATCGGTACACCAGCGGCGAGTACTGCGCGTAAAGGTCTGCGAATGCGGTCTGGTCGCCCTGCTGCGCCCTGATCACGAGTCCCGCTGCTTCCGCTGCTGTCATCGTCGCTGCTGTCATCGTCACTGTCGCCTGCATTGGTCCGTACCCCTCTTCCGTGAGTCCGCTTCCTGTCCCTGGTCGCCTGTCCCTGGCTGTTCGGGCGGGTGTTCCGCTGCCCGTCTGACAAGGTCAAGTGTGTCACGGTCTGCGTGAGCCGGGCGTTAGGAAGGCGGCTTTCGGCGTGAGGCGTGCATCAGGATTTCAAACGGCACGGCCATACGTCACGATGGGCAGGCAGCGGCCACGTCTCAGCAGTCTGAGCAGGCGGCGGCACACACGGGGGCACGGGGGCGCGGCACGGCGGGAACGCGCGCGGCCATTTCAGGGCGGCTACAGACCCCGCGACGCTTGCTCCCGATGAAACGTCGGCGGCCAGCAACTCGGGGACGCGCGTGCAGTTCCCGATTCCGCAGACCGTGTTCAGCGGAGGGCTGATCTGGGCGAGTGCGGGATTAGCGGGATTCGGGCGCGGCGGGCATCCACGGCAGCAAGATGTGGACGATGGTGCCCTCGCCCGGCACGCCTGCCGACTCGATCCAGACGCTGCCGCCGTGCGCCTCGATGACGCCGCGCACGAGGTACAGTCCCAGGCCGTTGCCCCGGATGCGCCGGCGGGTGGCGTCGCCAGCGAGCCGGAAGTACCGTTCAAAGACGCGCTCATGCTCGGAGGGCGGCACCCCGAGTCCACGGTCGCGCACGCTGATGACGACGCCGTCCACCTGGGGCCGCACCTTGATGGTGACTTGCCCGCCGTCCGGCCAGTATTTGATGGCGTTGCTGAGGACGTGCACCAGCGCCTGTCGCACGCGGTCCGGATCCCAGTGCGGCGGCGGGACCGCCGGCGGCACGTCCAGGCGGAACCGGTGCGTCGTCGTCATGGCGCGTGCCTGATCGACGGCCTGCTGCACCACGTCATGCACGTCCACTTCAAGCAAGTCAAGCGTCAGGTTCTCGGCGTCGAAGCGGGCGGCGTCCACCAGATCGTAGACGTGCATCGAAATCTGGCGGGCGTTTCGCAGGATCACTTCCAGGCCGTGCACCAGCGTCGGGTCGGCTCCGGCGCGCCGCCCGCGCCGGAGCGTCTGGACGGCGTTCGTGGAGATCGCGTGGAGCGGCGAGCGCAACGCTTCGCTGAGGTCTGCCGCAAGGTCGTCCTTCACCCGCTCGGCTGCGCGGATGTGGGTGACATCCACCCAGACCATGACCTGACCAACCGCCAAGCCTCGCTCGTCGCGGACGGGCGTCGCCAGCCACTCCAGGTCAATCGGGCGCGGCAGGCGCAGGCGCAGTTCGCCGCGCGCGTCGGCCGTCAACTCGGCCGTCCGGGCAATCAGGTCGTCAAGGTCGCGGGTGTCTTCAAAGCGGTCCTGATACTGGCTCAGGATCTCGGGCACGGACTCGCCCACGCCGTCGCCGTCCAGGCCCATCATGTCGCGAGCCGTCTCGTTCACCAGGATGGCGCGCCCGTCCCCGCCCAGGATCAGCAGGCCCGCCGCCATCGAGTGCAGCACCTGTTCCATGCTATCAAGCGCACGCTCAAGCGACCGCTTCTCATACGTGTTGACCAGCGCCAGGCTCGCCCGCCGCGCCAGTTCGTCCACCAGTAAGGCGTCCGGGGCGTCCGGCCGGCGGTTCGCGCTGCTCCAACCCACGCAGATCGCCCCGACCGGGCCTTCCGCGCCCTGGATCGGTGACGCCACGAGCGACCGCAAGCCGAGCCGCCGGACCATCTGGGCCTCGACGCTCTGGCCGGCGTGCCGGCGGATCATCTCGTCGGTCAGGTCGGGCAGCAGCAGCGTCTCGCCGGCCCGGATCGCCGTACCTGCAAACCCCTCGGTGACGCGCGGCGACCGCTGGGCCAGCAGCGCCGCAAGGTCGTTGGCGAAGCGGCCATCACGCTGACGCATCGCGGTCAAGCGCAACACATCCGAGCCGTCTTCAATCTGGTAGACCGCGCACCAGTCCCCGAGGTCGTGCACGCAGCGGTCGGCAAGCCCGCCCAACCCTTCTGCGATGTCCAGCGCCGACATCAGGTCGTCGGCCACGGAGGCGACCAGCCGAATGTCGCGCTCGCGGCGGCGCTGGTGCGTCACGTCGCGCGCCAGGATCGCCGCTCCCAGGATCGTGCCGTCCGTGTCAAGGATCGGGCTGCTGACCGTCTCGATCCAGCGCGGACCGCCGAACTCCATCCGTAGTACGCACTCGCCCCGGCCAAGAGCGCCGTTGCGGAGCACCTCGGCAATCCCCAGGTCTTCCCGGCCGAGCGCGCCGCCATCTGTTCGCAGCACGCGGCTGTTCAGGGCGGACGAGATCGGGCCGAGCAGGGCGCCTTTCTGCGCGTAGCCCAACATTGCGATGGCTGCACGGTTCGCTTCAACGACGAAGGCCGAGGCGTTGATGACCAGGAGGCCGTCGCCGAGCGACTCGAAGACGGCTTCAAGCTCGGCGGCCTTGCGGCGCACGTGCTCGTCCGAGGCGATCACGTCGGCCACTGGTTGTCGGCTACGGGCCTCTCGCGTTGGCGGCACACCAGCTCCGGGGGCAGAATTGTGCGGGTGTTGGGCTGCGCTGAAAGCAGGGGTCTCGGGCCAGCCTGTGCGGAGGCCATTATACGGCCAGTACCATGCCGGTCGGTGTGAGGTTTACACAATCGCGAGAGCCGACCGCGCGGCGCTCCGACGCGATGATGTTCGCCATTGGCCGACGACACCCTGTCAGCGTAGCATGATGTCGCCAGCGGAAACCCGTCTGGTTGACAGTTGCTTGTGAATCTCCTCTACAGCCTGCTCCTTCTTGTTCTTGGCCTGGTGGGCGGCACGCTCAGCGGGCTACTCGGTATTGGTGGCGGCCTCGTCATCGTGCCGTTGTTGTTGTACGCGCCGCTCTGGCTGGGCTTCGGCGAGATTGATATTCGGACGGCCAGCGCCGTCGCCGTGGTGCAGGTGACGGCCGCGACACTTTCCGGGGCGCTCGCGCATCGGAAGCGCGGCGCGATCCACATGCGGCTGGCCGTGACCATGAGCGTCGCCAGTGCGCTGGGGGCACTGTTGGGAGCGGTCAGTTCGGCATCGGTGCCGGGCGGGGTGCTGCTCGTGGCGACGGCCAGCCTCGCCACGGTCGCCGCCCTGCTGATGTTCCTGCCGACCCGTGCCGAAAGCCTGGACCCCGGCGAGCATCCGCCGTTCAACGCCGTCGTCGTCTGCGTCGTCGGGCTACTGATCGGGCTGGTCATCGGCATGAACGGCGCGGGCGCTTTCCTGATGATGCCCGCGCTGATCTACATCGTCGGGCTGCCGACGCGGACGGCGCTCGGCACGGTGCTGGCGGTCGGGTTTCCCACGTCGCTGGCGGCTGCGGCTGGCAAGGTGGCAACGGGGCAGGTGCCGTTCGCCGTCGCGGGGCTGGTCGTGGTGGGGGCCATCGTCGGGGCGCAGGGCGGCAGTTGGCTGAGCGCCCGCACGCCGACACGGGCGCTCCGGTGGATCTACGGTGCGCTCGTGTCGGTCATCGCGGCGGGGTTGTGGTACGACATCGTGCGGGCCGGCGGCCGGTAGCAACAAGAGGTCTCACGCCCCAACCACGGGGAGCGGCCCTCACCCCCAACCCCTCTCCCGCAAGCGGGAGAGGGGAGACGGGCCTGCTATGGGAACTGGAAGACTACAGCTATGCACCTAACCTCGAAGATGTCATCCTGAACGCGCGGCATCCTTCGCTACGCTCAAGGGTACATTGCGAAGGATCTCGCAACCGACTGATCTGCGTTCTCCCCTCTCCCACTTGTGGGAGAGGGGTTGGGGGTGAGGGCTCATCTCGGGGCAGGGGCCGGGGATGAGGGAATCGCTACCCGCGTTCGGCGGCCCGGCGGTCGTCGCGCGCCGCCAGTCGCAGCACACCGACCGCCGCCGCCAGCAGCACCACCAGCGACACGACCACCGGCACGCCGACGGCGGGCACCCAGTGGCGCGCCAGCCAGAACGCCGCGTATCCCACGCTGACGACCCCGCCGAGCAGCCCCACCGTCAGCGCGGCCACCAGCGGACGGCGGCGCGCATACCAGCGTGACGGCTGCCGGGGCAGAAATCCCCAGGCCAGCAGCGCCAGGTAGGTCGCCCCAACCCAGTACGCCAGCGTCCGGCCGAACCCGATATCCACCGTCAATGCGCGCTCGACGAACGCGGCGTGCGCGAGGCTCAACAGGACGTAGGCAGCGGCCGGGCCGGTCGCCCAGGCGAGCACCACCAGCCAGCGCTTCGTTACGTTCGATTGCCCAACTTCCTGCTCTTCGGGAAGCCCAGGCTGCCCCATTGGCGCAACAGAAGAGGTTACATTCTGGCCTGTCAGCGTGAGTCTCCGTCACCGAAATTGAACGTCAGGCGTTAGTGTACCGAACCCTGACCAGATAGAAACGGCATTATGTCCGGCGCATTTGGACGGAGTCTGTCAAGAGGGTTGGCGTCACAGGATCGTCAAGAAGTTGACCAGATCCTACACAGCAGATAGAATGACGGCGCCAGAGCACCTCAGCCGAAGGGACCGTGTGAGATTGTTCTACGATCACCTGGCTGTGTTGACCCACAGCAAACACACCGACGACGCCTGCCGATGGCGGCTCAATGCCAGCCTGACGGCGGCGAACTCGTGAGGGACGACGGGGCCGGAGTCGGCAGCACACCGGCGACCGACCTGGAAACCACCGAAGCCGCTGCCGTCGTGGCGTGGCAGGCGCGCATCGGGCGTCCGTTCGTCTCCATGCTCTCTTCAACGAAAGCGTTGAAGGCATGTCGCAATTTCCGTCCGCGAGCACGCGCAGCCGTTCGCGCGTTCGTGGCATCGCTGGACGAGCGGCCCGCGATGACCGTAGCCGGCCAGCGCCCGACGTTGGCAATGCGGCGGCGGCGCTTGTCGAGCGTGCGGAAGCTCAAGCCGACTATGCGCGACCGCATCACCCCGCAGGTCGCCCGCGCCGGCATCCACGGCATCATGGTGGCGATTGGCGTCGCCGCTGCCGTGACCGTCTGGAACGGCACCGCCGAGCAGCACCAGTACGCCGAGGCCACCCCGAGCATTGCGGCAGCGCAGGACGCAGCCGAGAGCACGGACGGGTCGGTGGTGGCGCTGGGTAACTCGGCTCATCCGGCCGCGAACATGGCCGTATCGACCGGCTCCCCGCTGCAGCCGCTGACCCGCAAGGTCGTCGCTGGCGACACGATCCGCTCCATTGCTGCCGAGTTCTCGGTCAGCATGAGCACGATCCTTGCCTCGAATAAGCTGGACAACCCAGACCTGATCCAGCCGGGCCAGGACATCCTGATCCCGCCAGTTGATGGCGTGGTGGCGGATGTGAAGCAGGGCGAGACGCTGGGGCAGGTGGCCGAGCGGTTCGGCGTGAGCGTCGAGGACGTGGCGCTCGCGAACGCGCTGCCGGCCGATGCCAACACGGCGATCCCGTTTGAGCGGATCGTGGTGCCCGGCCAGGAGACGGCCGACCGCGCGATTGGCGTGGCCCGGCGTGACGGCTCCGGCGGGAACGCCAACGTCGGTGCGGTCAACGCCAGCGCAGCGGCCAAGCCCGAAGCTGTCACCTACGAGGTGCAGGAAGGCGACACCATCGGCCAGCTCGCCACGCAGTTCGGCGTGTCCTCCTGGACGATCTTGAGCGCGAATGACCTGGACGACGCCGACCTGATCCGCCCCGGCATGAAGTTGAAAGTATTGGCCGTCAACGGCGTCGAGCATGAGATTCAGGCGGGCGAGAGCCTGTCGGACATCGCGGCCTTCTACAAGGTGGATCTCGGCCCGCTAATCGACTTCAACGCCGTCATGGACCCGGATAGCCTGCGCGTCGGCATGCGGCTCACCATCCCCGGGGCCGAGCGCCCGCAGCCCGGCTTTTCGCTGGCGGGCACCGGTAGCGGCGAGACGCTGGCGGTAGCAGCCGCGCCGGCTGCAGCCCGGACCACCGGCGTTGCGGCAGCCCAGCGCCCGGCCGCACAGTCGGCGCTGGCTCAGGCCAGGCCAGCCGCGCCCGTCGCACAGGCCCGCCCGGTGGCACCAGCCGCCGCCGCGAAGCCGCAGGCTCCCGTCGCCCAGGCGAAGCCGTCCACGGTTGCCGCAGCGAAGCCCCAGGCTCCGGCCGCACGCAGCAGCACCAACAACCTGCAAGCAGCAGCAGTCTCCGCACCAGCGTCTGTCGTCACCGGCGGGGCAGGCGGCGGTTCGGTCGTGGGCGCGGCCATGCGCCACCTGGGCGCGCGATACGTCTTCGGCGGCACGTCGCCGGGTGGCTTCGATTGCAGTGGCTTTGTCTGGTACGTCCACAAGGTCCTGGGCAAGCCAATCTCACGGGGCATGTGGGGTCAGTTGAACGGCGGGCCACGGATCGCCCTGAGCGCGTTGCAGCCGGGGGACACGGTCTTCTTCGCCAACACCTACATGCCGGGCCTCTCGCACAATGGCATCTACATTGGCGGCGGGCGGTTCATCCACGCCTCTGACGAGTCGTCGGGCGTGAAGATCTCCAGCCTCAGTGATAGTTACTGGGGTCCGCGCTACATCGGGGCGAGCCGCCTCTACTGACGCAGCAGGAACCAAAGGCACATGCAGAAGGGGCGGGCCAACTGATGGCCCGCCCCTTCTTCGTTTCCCCTCACCCACAATGCACGATGGCTGCGCGGCTGGCCCTTTGTGCGGTCTACTGGATGAAGAACGACAGCACGATCAGCAGGACGACCAGCACGCCCGCGACCAGCATGATGCGCCGCAGGTCGGCCCAGATGTACTGATACTCCTGAGCGTACTCGCTGTAGCGGCGACGCACGACGGGCACCCGGCCCGCCCGAGCAGGCACCCCTCGGCGCGCGGCGGCCGACCCGGCGGCCGGCGTCAACGTTGGCGTGGCAGCAGCACGCGCCCCACCGCTCGACGGCACCACTTCGTCGAGGATCTGCTCGACGCTTGGGCCAGTCGTGGAAGGAGCGGCGGGTGCGCCCGGCACGGATGATGTAGCCTCGGGGGCCGGCGCGTCCGGCCGTACCGGACGGCGTCGCTTGGATTTCGTCTGGGTAGCCAGCCGCTGGGCGACTGAACGGCTCGTTCTGGGCATGACGGCTCCAGTAGCTGCACGGGCGGGCACATGGGCCGCCCGAGAAAATTATACTGTTGATTGCCGCTGGGAACAGCAGGAGGCCATCATGCGAATCTTTGACCCGCACATCCACATGTATGCACGAACCACTGATGACTACGAAGCAATGTCGCTTGCAGGCATCGAAGCAGTGGTAGACCCCGCCTTCTGGCTCGGCTCGCCGCGCCACCACGCGGGCACGTTCTACGATTATTTCGAGCATCTGCTCGGCTTCGAAGCTGAGCGCGCGGCCCAGTACAACATCTCCCATCACTGCACGCTGTCGGTGAACCCGCGCGAGGCGAACGACCTGCAGCTTGCCAACGAGGTGCTGGAGCGGCTGCCGGAGTACTTGACCCGCCCGCGCTGCATCGCCATCGGTGAGGTCGGGTTCGACCGCCAGACCGATGCCGAGGCAGACATATTCCGCAAGCAGGCCCGGCTGGCCCAGGACCGCGACCTGTTGCTGCTCGTCCACACGCCGCACCAGTACAAGCGCGTCGGTGTCGAGCGCACGCTGAAGATTCTGGCCGAAGAAGGGGTCGATCAGCGGCGGGTGATCGTCGATCACAACACCGAGGAGACGATGCCGCTGTTTGCCGGCACCGAGTACTGGGTGGGGCTGACCGTCTACCCGGTCACGAAGCTGTCACCTGAGCGCGCGGTGAACATCGCGCGGCAGTACGGCATCGACCGGCTGATCGTGAACAGTTCGGCCGACTGGGGGCCATCTGACGTGTTGAGCGTGCCGAAGGTCGCCCAGTTGATGTTGAAGAGCGGCTTCGGGCGCGACGAGGTCGAGCGGCTGGTCTGGGAGAACCCGATTCGGTTCTACTCACAGTCGCCCAACTTCATGGTCCCGATGGGCGCGGAGCACCTGGCCGCGCCGCGCCGCGCCAGCGAGCATCCGAGCGCGCGTCAGGCCTGACGCACCGAACACCACCTACCACCCGGCCAGTAGCCGCCCCTCCCTGCGCCGGCGCGTGGGTGAGGGGCGGGAGGGGGTACTGCACGCAACGCCTCGCACACGAGCGCGAGGTTGCGCGTCGGCATGGCAACAGGACCAGTAGCAGCAGCATCCGGCCCTGACCAACCGTCACCCTCGGAGCCAGGGCACGGGCCGGGCCGCGTCCCGCCGCGCACCCCAGCCCGCACCGGCCTCCGCTCTGGCCCGATTGTCGTCGTGTCGATTGCGGCGGCGTCGTTCAGCACGATCCTCAGCCAGAGCGCGTTCTCGCCGTTCCTGCCGCTCATCAGCGAATCGCTCGACACCAGCGTGGCGCTGCTGGGGCAGGCACCAGGCATCAGCATGCTGGTGGCCGGGCTGCTCGGGCTGGTGGTGGGGCCGCTGGCCGACCGGTACGGGCAGCGGCGAGCGCTGCTGCTCGGGCTGCTGGCGCTGGCGGCCAGCGCC
>JBBQBU010000101.1:0-14415 GCA_038318015.1 Chloroflexota bacterium
GTCGAGCGTCCGGCGCGCGCCGCAAACAGGCCCGCCGTCAGCGCGGCCATGCCGCCGCCAACGACGACGATGTCGTAGTCAGGCATCAATCATCAGCTTTCGGATGTTCGTGTCGGCGGATGTCAAAGCGGGCCTGGTGATGGTGCGAGTGCAAGACGATACCCCGGCATCAGCCTGCCGTGCGAGGAGCCGCACGACTGGCCGGCTGCCGGGGAACCTCGCCGCCTGCCCCTGGACGGGAGCTGGCGACGACCGGCTGTGCACCACTGGTGAGGTGTTACCGCCACTCGTCCACGGAGAAGGTGCCACGGTACCCGGCCGCCATGATGCGCCAGTAGCCGTTGGTCTCTCCTCCGACGACGGTCACGTGGATCTCGTCCTCAAGGAACATCGGGATCATCGTGCCCTCAGGCGCAGCCAGGCGCGAAGCAAACGGCTCCTCGCCAAATGTTGCCCGTGGGTAGATGTAGTTCTGAATCAACTGGTAGTCCCAGTATTCAGCCGACTCCATCGTGACGTTCTTGTTGACCCACTCGATCAGCTTCTCCTTGGTGTCGAAGCCGCCCCGGTCGATGAACTGCTGGGCAGTGATCGGGTCGAGTACGAACACGATCTCCGAGTGCGGGTCGAAGCCGCGCACGAGGTTCGTGACGTGCTTCTCCCAGAACCGCTCACGCAGACCGAGTGAGAATGAGGTGGCCCGCGCCCCGCCAAACAGGCTGACGGCACTGTCGGATGGCTTGAAGCCGTGCTGCACGTGGAACGGTGTCCACGGGCTGCGCTCCTCGTTCTCCGCGAAGGTGATGCTGGTGTAGGCGTAGTTGTTGCCCTGCGACCCGAGGTAGGTCAGCCCAGGGGTCGAACCGCCCTGCAAGTTGGTGGACAGCAAGCCCCACGCGCGGCCAATCGTGGCGTTAGCGTGGTTGTACGGCCCCATCGCGCCCATGCCGCTGTTCATGTGCACTTCGTCACGGATTGGCCCGTTGACGACGGCCATGGCTGCCGCAGAGCTGGTGGTGCTGCCGCGTGCGCTGACGCCGCTTGCCGCCATCGCCAGAATCACCGGGAAGTATTCGGGCCTCGCGCCAGCCATCACCGCATTGACCGCGACCTTCTCAACGTCGTAGGCCCAGTATTCGCGGAAATTGGTCGGGCGCATCCGTCCGATGATCTCGTCCGGCTTGTGGCTGGTGTGCTTCAGCATTTCGGCGACCCGGGCTTCGGTCGGCAGGATGATCGGGAGCTTGTCCGTCCAGTTGTTGTCCAGGAACAACTGGTGCAGGTTCTCCTCGGTGTCTGCGTCGATGAGGCGCGGGGTTGACCGGTCGAACGAGCTATCACGCACGTCCTGGTTGTCAAGCGGGCGGGTCAGTCCTTCGATGACTTCCTGCATGAACGGGCGACCCGTCTTCATGTCGAGGCCGTCAATGGCTTCCCGGAGTTGGGCGGGCGTCTTGCCCATGATGGGTTGCGCCACGTAGACCTGCCGCATGCGTGGCATCCCTGCCATCCGCACGACAGACTGCGTTACCGGGTAGAAAATGTCCGTATGGACCGCGACGGTTGGTACTCCGTACTTCCCGTCAATGCTCATCCCATGCACGGCGACCGCCGGCGCACAGGTGCTTCAATGGCCGACGCCAATAATGGCGGCGTCCCCGCTCTCTTTGATCTCCTGCCATGTGGCAGGGTCGTCTTTCGTATACACGCTGCTGATCGGCTTGAACACGGTCTTGACGGTCGGCATGTTTTCCGCGAACCATGCTTCCATCTGCTTCAGGAAGATGTCCGAGTCGTCAAACCGGCAGTCGACCAGATAGACGGTCTTGCCGTCGAGCGTGTCAAGACGTGGCGCGAGCGGTTTGTGCGTGACCTTTGGGGGGAACCCCGTTGGGTCGTACACAACAACCTTGTTGTCTGCTTCCACTCTCAGCCTCCATTCTTGCCCCAGGCCGCACCGCCGAGGTGTCCGCAATTACGACCTTGAAAGCGGTTTCATGGTACTGTGGTCGGGTGGGGCTGTCAAGCGAATGGTGGAGAACTGGATGGGCGGAAGCGGGCGGCATCAACACCGCGTCGGCGCTCTGTACGATCGACGCGTTGCATTCTGGAGCGCATGCCCTGCAACAGTCTGGGGCCACAGATCGGGTGCCTGGCGTCACGGTGCAGCCTTGAGTGACGGTTGTCTGCCGTGTGAATGGAGCGAGTAGTGTCGGATCTGAACGGCCAGGTACGTAGGTCCGACGACGCCGCGCCGCGCAAGACGATCTACGACATTGCCGGGCTGTCGGGCGTGTCTCCAGCCACCGTATCGCGTTATCTCAATAACAGCAGTGCGGTCAGCGCGCCGCTGCGGCAGCGCATCGCTCAGGCGATTACCCAGCTTGACTTTCGGCCGAACCCGATGGCACGCGCGCTGGCGAACCGGCGCACGGGTATTGTCGCGCTGGCGGTCCCCAGCATCGACAATCCGCGCTGGCCCGAGGTGGCGCGCGGGCTTGAGACGCGGCTGACGGAGGCCGGCTATAACCTTGTGCTCATCAACCTGGGCGACGGCCGCGAGCGGGAGCTACGAGGACTGGAGCAGGTCTTACGTATCCGGGCCGAGGCGCTGGCCGTCGCGATGCTGACCTATCAGGAGGGCGACTTTGCGCGCCTCCAGCGTGAGGGCGTCCAGATCGCCATCCTGTCGAACGACATCGAGAGCGACATGCTCGACGCGATCTTGCCCGACCGTGTTGCCGGGGTGCGCCTCGCGGTGGAGCACCTTGCATTGCTGGGCCACCGGCGCATTGCCCTGGTCGACCGGCCCGACAGTCTGCCGGGCGCGCGGGCGCGCATCGACGCATTCACTGCGGCGGGGCAGGTGATGGGCCTTGACGGCGATGCGTTGCACTGCGTGCCGATCCAGCATGGCACGATTACCGAGGGACAGGCCGCAGCCAGCCGGGTGATCGCGCAGGGCGTGACGGCCGCCATCGCCAGCTCCGATCTGGTGGCAGTCGGCCTCTGGATCGGGCTGGAAGACGCCAGCGTGCGGGTGCCGCGCGATATCTCACTGGTCGGCATGGATGACATCCCGGCCGCCGCCCTGATGCGGACCGGGCTGACGACACTGGCCCTGGACAGGGTGGAGCGGGGCCGCCTCGCCGCCGAGTTGTTGCTTGTGCGACTAGCCGGGCATGGGCCGGCCAGCCCACGCCGGCTGGCGATCCCGCCGCGCCTTGTGGTCCGTTCCACGACGGCCCCGCCCCCGGCCTGACGCCGAAAACGCGACGAATGCCCGGAGCTAAATCGAGCGCGCACCTTCGTGGTGGGTCTTCAGGTCGATCACGAAATCTGACGGGTCAAAGCCTGGCTCGTCGCGGGGGCAGGTGCAGGGCGGGTGCCGGCCGGCCTCAAGCCGCCGAATCCGCCCGATGGCGAGGTCGTAGCAGACCAAAAGGCCGTTCATCGCCACGACCAGTTCGCCAACGTCGTCGCGCGGACCTGGGTAAAAGCACCGGCGGTCAAGCTGACCGGTCGTCATGATGCTGCGCGCCGTTTTCGTCACGTCGCGGACCGGCGCGTAGGCCAGCCGGGCCAGCAGCCATGCCAGCGGCGCAAACAGGGTCAGCAGGAGCAGTCCAGCTAGCACGAACGGCCCCAGCAATGCGCCGCCTGCCATCACGCTCGGTGCCAGCCAGCCGGCCAGCAGCGCTGTCAGCACGCCGAACGCGACCAGCAGCAGCGTCGCGCCGACCAGCATCCCGAGCCACAGTTGCAGCCGAATCGTCATGCCCGTTCCCACACCCAAAGCCTACACCAGCATGGGGACAGTGAGCATCCTTGGCGCGCTCCGGAACGTACTGGGAGAGGCGTCGCGCGTGCTGGCAGCGTCACCGTGGGTCGGTGACGCCGCCATTCCGGCCCCGTGAGGACCGACGCGTTGGGATTCGCGCGCTAGGACTGGCGCTCGACGTGTATGAGCATCCGGACCGACAACTCCACGGACAGCGTCGTCGGCATCAGGCACTCGCTCGTGCTGCAGGCCTGAAACCGAATCTGCGCCTGAACCGTCAGGTCGCCGGCCGACTCGGCGAACGTGAGCGGCACCACGCATCGGATCAGTCCTTCGTGGACGACGAATTGCTCGTCCAGGCCGTCCACGGTGAAGGGGTGTGGCTCGGGCGCGACGAGCGGCCCGACCGTCAGGCCTGTGAGTGGCCCGACGGTGACAGAAAACGGGACATAGCCGTCGGGGACCGGCTCGCCGTAGACGTGCCAGCCGTCCGCCACGCTCACGTCGACGATCAGTCGCAGGCGCTGGGCCATCCGGTAGGTGGGCGAGTCGAGGTACGCCCGGATCGCGACCTGATCGCCGGGGATGACGACCTCGCTGCCGTGCGCTGAGCTGTGGCCCCCGAACCGCGCTTCGAGGATGCCGGCCGCCGTTTCGCGCTCGCGTTCGCTCCCAGCAATGCGCTTCTCGACGATGACGCCGTCTGCATCAAGAATGTACGTCGCGGGGTAGGCGGCCCCAAAGTTGGCGTGATCTTCGGCGAACTGGCGGCTCAGGTGGCCCAGCCGGCGGATCGCGACGCTGCCTGCGTCCGAGAGTAGCGGAAAGGCGATGCCATACTTCTCGGTAAAGCCGTGCAGCACGTCGATGCTGTCGTAGCTGATGGCGAACACCGCGACGTTGTGCGCAGCGTAGTCCGCGAGTCGCTCTTGCAGCTCCACGAGCTGCGTTTTACAGAACGGTCACCAGCGCGCGCTGCGGTACAAGACGATGAGGGCAGGGCGCTGGCCGCGCGCTGCGTGCACGTCGACCTGCGCGCCGTACTGGTCCGGCAGCACGACATCCGGGAAGCGCTCGCCGATGGCTGGTCCGATGCGTTCGTGGCTGGCTTGAGTATCGTCCGATGGCGTTGTCACGTCACATTGCTCACAATCTCTGAGTACGCCCAGTGTGACACATGGACATCGGGATGCATAGCGCCGGCCGCAATGCCCGAGCCGATCGACAGTCGCCGCCGACCCGTCACCGTTCGGGCCGTCGGCAAGCACCATCGGTCGTCGCGGGGACTAGCCGCTGATGTTCGGGATGACCTCATTGGCCACGCGCGCCACGATCCTTTCGGGGTAGGGCGGCCGGATGTTCAGGATCAGGTGCGTCGCGCCGGCGTCCACTAGCGCCTGAATCGTGTCGGTGGTCTTCTGCAAGTCGTCAGGGAAGACTTGCGCCTGAATCGACAGCGCAATCTCGGAGAAATTCCGGCCGACCGCGTCGCAGTGCTCCTTCAAGATGCGCTGCTTGTGCTTGAACTGCTCGGGGTCGCTGCCGCCAAAGTTCCAGATGTCGGCGTGGCGGGCGACGACCCGCAGCGTCAACTGCTCGCCGCTACCGCCGATCACGATGGGAGGGTACGGCTTCTGGACCGGCTTTGGCTCACAGCGCGCGTCCTTGAGCTGGTAGTAGCGGCCGTCGAAATCGGTCGTGTGCTGCGTGTACAGCAGTTTGATGATCTCGCAGGCTTCCCCGAGCCGCCGAATGCGCTCGCCGGGGGCGTACAACGGGATGCCCATGCTTTCGTGCTCGTAGACGTTCCAACCCGCGCCGATGCCGAGATCAACCCGCCCGTTGCTGATGATATCCACGGTCGCGGCGATCTTCGCCAGAACCGCCGGGTGACGGTAGGTGTTGCCCGTCACCATCAGGCCCATCCGCAGCCGCTTGATCTCGGCGGCGAAGGCGGCCAGCACCGTCCAGCCCTCCAGACACGGACCGTTCACGTCGCTGTTGATCGGGGCGAAGTGGTCGAATAACCAGGCGTGCTCGATGCTCGGAATGGCGTCGGCCTCGCGCCAGACGGCAAGCATCGCTTCGTAGGTCGTGTGCTGGGGCACCGTCTTGATGCCAAATGTGAGTCGTCCCATGCGTTTCCTCCCGATGTCCTACCGGTTTCGATGCTACCATCACGAGAGAACATGCGTCGCCATGCAGGCCCGAACCACGCCACGTGCCACGTCAATCATCCTGGGAGCACCGCCCCGTCATGGCCGTCTTCAAGAGCAGTGTCGCCGTGCGCGACACGACCGACCGGGCGATCGGGGCCGGCATGGCATACGTGCACCTGCGCCTGCCAGCCGACACCGAGCAGCAGGCCACGGGCACGGTGTCATTGCGTCAGTGGACACCGTCCAGTGATGCGCCGGATCGTCTGCAACTGGAAGACGGCCGCCTGCTCTCGATTAGCGTTAGCCTCAACGTGCTCAGTGAGTGCTCGAACAACCACATTTTGCGGTTTCAGGCCCAGTGGCCGCCCCGGGCCGCGGACGCCACGCCGCAGGCGCAGCCTCCGCCGTAGGCTCGGATTGGGCAGCAGCAGCCGACTCGACCGGCGAGTCCTGCGAAATCGTCAGGGCGTCAGGGTTACTGATATAATCGCGGATCGTGAGGATGACTGTGACCGAACTCGCGTCCGCCAATGTGCTCGCCTCCGCCGATGTGGATACCCGCGTTACCGAGTTTGCTCAAGATGCCGACCTGGGCTGGGTGGCGGATGCGCTCGTCCTGGCACGCGAGCAGATTGTGTCGCGCTGGCTCGAAGCAACGGCCGGACAGACGTTTCATGATGGAAGGCGAGCGCACGCCGTTGCCGATCACATTCCCGCCCTCTTTGATGCGCTGACTGACCTGCTTCGCAGGAGTGCCTCGCGATTCGTCAACCCGGCGGCTCCCCTCGATGATACGGCCGTCCTTGCTGCAGCCCGGTCACACGCCACCGCGCGGGTCCAGCAAGGTCTGTCGTCTCCTGAGATCGTGGTCGAGTTTCGTTTGCTGCGCCAGGAAATCTGGCACGCCCTACGGCTGCAGCTCCCAGACAAGGTGCCGACGACGGATGTCATCGCGGCTGGGCTGGTGGTCAATGACGCGCTCGACGGTGCCATCACGATGGGGCTGACCGCATTGCAAGAGCGCGTCGAGGAAGTGCGCGAAGAGTTTCTTGCCACCACGATCCATGAGGTGCGGCAGCCGCTCGCCGCCATCAAGGGACAGGCGCAACTTGCCGCGCGCGCGATGGGTGGGCCGACACCGAATGTTGAGCGAGTGCTGCGCTCGCTTGAGCAGATCGAGGCTGGCGCTGATCGCATGACGCGGATGCTCACGACGCTGCTCGACTCGTCTCAGATCGTGCTCGGAGATCTTGCGTTGGTGGTGGACGACTGTGACATCGTCCCTCTCCTTCACGATGCACTGGCGGAGGCTGGCCCAGAACTGGCGGGTCGTGTGAGCATCGGTGCCTTGCTTGGGGTTGAGACAACCGGTCGATTTGACGCGGACCGCCTCAAGCAGGTGTTTGCCAATCTGCTCTCGAATGCTCTCAAATACTCGCCGTCTGATTCGCCGGTCCGGATCACGGTGGGTGGTGACACCGCCATAATCCAGGTAACTATTCTTGATGAGGGGATTGGCGTCGCGGCCGACGATCTGCCTCGTCTGTTCGAGCGGTATTCGCGGGGCCGTGGCGCGAAGGCGGCCGGCGTCGCGGGGTTTGGCCTGGGCCTCTACCTCTCTCGAGGAATCGTGGAAGCACACGGTGGCAGAATCTGGGCTGAGTCGGCTGGTGCAGGCCACGGGATGACGATCCACATCCAGTTACCTCGATCACGGCCGTCATTGTCGGCACCGCCGTCACCATCCGCACCGTAGCGATGCCTGCCGCCGCAGAGCCAGCGTCGTCATAGCTGCGCGCTGTATCCTGATCGCTCACCATGCTCTCGCTGATCGCTCACGCCTGATGCCTACTCTGGAGCTTTGATGCCGAGCCAGCCGTCGCCGACCCTCGAGACTGTCCCGAACCCGCACCCTGACCGCGAGTACGAGGTCGAGATGACCTGCCCGGAGTTCACCTGCGTCTGCCCGATGACCGCGCAGCCCGACTTCGCGACCATCCGCATCACCTACGTGCCCGGTCCGCGCCTCGTGGAACTCAAGTCGCTGAAGTTGTATCTCTGGTCGTACCGCAACGAGGGCGCGTTTCACGAGGACGTGACGAACCGCATCCTCAACGACTTCGTGGCGGCAGCCGCGCCGCGCCGCCTGTCGGTGGTCAGCGAGTTCCTGCCGCGCGGGGGCATCACCACAGTCGTGCGCGTCCACTACACCGCGCCATAGGTGGTAGGTGGTAGGTGGTAGGTGGTAGGAGCAGTCAGGGCGCGGCGACGCCGGCCGTGTTGGCGAAGGCACGCCCCTGGCTGCCGGCCACGTCGAGCCGGTGCGGCTCCAGCGACGCCACCAGCGGATGATGCTGGCCGTAGACCAGCCCAACGGTGAGCGCCTCACTTGACCGGGTGAGCGCGACATACAGTCGCCGGCGGCACTCGGGCTGCACGTCCGTGCCCCAGCCAAATGAATTGGCCGACGGTGTCAGCACGTACACCACCGGGAAGTCCAGTCCCTTGACCGCGTGCATCGTCATCAGCTTGACGGACGCATCGGTGAGGCGCACGGGACTGCCGTCATTGCGCGAGTGTAGGTGCGGCACGCCAAGCGCCGCCAGCGCTGTGCCAATCGCTTCGAGCTCCTGGTGCGTGGCGGCGAGGATGCCGACCTGATTCGCCGGGCGCTCCAGCACAATCGCAGCGATGCGCGCCGCCACCTCGGCATACAACTCCTGCGGGTCGGCACAGGCCAGCGCCAGCGGTCGGGGGCCATGGCGATCCGGCGGCTCGTGCTGGGCAAATTCTTCGGCCAACTCCGGTTCGCTTGCCAGCAGGGGCCGCGCCAGGTCGTAGATCTCGCGAGTGGTGCGGTAGGTCTTGCGGAGCCATCGAGTATTGCCGCCGCGCGGTCGTAGCTCACGCTGGGTCCATTGAAAGCCGCAGTCGTAGATCTCCTGGGCCGGGTCCGCCAGCACCGTGAGTTGGCCGTTCGGGCCAAGCAGTTGGCGGGCAAGGCGCACCATCACCGGCGTGCAGTCCTGCCCCTCGTCGATGACGATGGCGCGGTACTGTTCCCCGGCTCGGTCGTCGCGTTTCAACTGCTCCAGGGCGTGCAGCGGCACGTCGTTCCAGGTCAGTGCGCCGCTCTCGTGTTGCCACGTCCGCACCTGCTGGTACACGCTCCATACTACATCGCGGGCCGGCTGCTTGAGGCCGACGGTCCGCCCGCGCCGATTGAAGGCCTGGTACGCTGCAAGGTCTTCCAGACCGTTGGTCTTGATGACTTGCTCAATCTCGTCGAACAGGCCCGGCCCTTGCAGCGGCGCGATGACTAACTTTTGCTCCAGCGTCAGCCGGCCGTACGCGCGATTGGTGCGCTGCTGCACCGCATCGACGTTGACGGGGGACGCACCCTCGTGGCCTGATTCACCGCTCAACGATTGCAGATACGTCACGCACCAGTGGTGGAAGGTGGCGATCTCAATCCCGGCCGGTGGGCTGTCATTGCACAGCGACCGAACCGTCTGGTCGACGGCTGATGCAAGTGCCCGATTGAAGCAGAGGTAGAGTGCCCGCGTCAGGCCGAGGCCATCAAGGACCGGTTGCCGGGCTTGCCACAGCAACCGGTGGATGGCGACAGCCGTCTTGCCGGTTCCCGCGCCGCCCTTGACCAGTAACAGGCCGCTGGCGTGCAACTCGGCCACTCGGCGCTGGTCGTCGTCCAGGTAGGCAAGGTACCGGTCAATGCCCGCAGCCATGACCTGCCGCCACTGTTGTGCCGACGAGATCGCCAGCGGATCATCCTCGTCGCGGCGTACGGCGGGCGTGGGTGCAGCAACGCGGTTCAGCGGCGCGCCCGGCGTGATTTCCAGTACGCGCGTCAGCATTGTGGGGATGGTGACACGGTGCCGGTCGACCCAGCGGTACGCCTCGTCATGGTTGTCGAAGTGCAGCAGGCCAATCTCCCGCGCGCCAAGCGGCGTCAGGATCAGGCGGAACGACTGGTTGATGCGGGCCGAAAGGACTTGCTGGTCGGCCGGGCCGTTCAGCGTTTCCAGGTTGAGGCCCGGGCTGGTCGGCGTGGCGAACAGCCGGCCGACGCACTCGTCAAGCGCCGTCATCAGCGTCGTCTCGCGCTGCCGCTTTGCCAGCGCCTTCTGGAACGACGGCAGCATCCACATCCGGTCGATGCGCGTGATGCGCGGCGCGGCGGCAGACTGGGTCATCGTCAGCCTCTTCGGAGCGTCCCTGTGTGTTGTAGCATGATAGCCAAGCCGAAACGCGAAATCGACGTTTCTTTGATAGGATGACGGCCTGCCAGCATTTGCCGGCCCTGGCCCAACCGCTCGGCCGAGGCGGCCAGCGTTGCTATACTTCGCCGCACGCCGGCCTCGAAGGGCGAGGCCGCTGGCGAAGCGGGGAGGTGGCAATGGCAATCAGCCGAGAGCAGGTCGAGCATGTGGCCCATCTGGCGCGGCTCGGGCTTTCCGATGAGGAGACCACCCGCCTCCAGCAGCAGTTGTCCCAGATTCTCGGGCACATGCAGATGATCGACGCGCTGGACACGTCAGCCATCCCGCCGACCGCCCAGGTCATCCCGCTGCACTCCGTCATGCGCGACGACGTAACTCGCCCGTCCGCATCCAACGCTGACATCCTCCAGAATGCGCCGCGCCGCGAAGGAGCCTTCTTCAAGGTTCCGCCGGTGCTGGAGTAGCCCCGACTATGGCTTTGACTGATCTGACCGCCCTCCAGGCGCTCGCAGAACTGCGCGCCGGGCGCGTGTCCTCCGAGGAGTTGACCCGCGCATATCTGGATCGCATCGACGCGCTCGACCAGGGGCTCATTCAGGCGTATGTCACCGTGACGCCGGAACTGGCGCTAGAGCAGGCCCGTGACGCCGATGGCCGACGCAGGGCCGGCGAGGACGCGCCGCTGCTCGGGCTGCCGATGGCCCTCAAGGATCTGGTGCTGACGCGGGGCGTGCGGACCACCTGTGGCTCGAAGATGCTCGAAAACTTCGTGCCGATTGAGGACGCGACCATCACAAGCAAGCTGTTCGACGCCGGGGCCGTGCTGCTCGGGAAGACAAACATGGACGAGTTCGCGATGGGGTCGTCCACCGAGAATTCGGCGTTCTTCCCGACGCGCAACCCGTGGGGCGACCTGAGCCGGGTGCCCGGTGGCTCTAGTGGCGGCTCGGCGGCGGCGGTGGCCGCGAAGCTAGCGCCGTTCTCGATCGGCTCGGACACCGGCGGCTCAATTCGACAGCCGGCGTCGCTGTGCGGCGTGGTCGGCCTGAAGCCGACCTACGGGCGCGTCAGCCGGTACGGACTGATCGCGTTTGCGTCGTCGCTCGACCAGTTGGGGCCGCTTACGGCCGACGTGGCCGACTGCGCCCTCATCACCGAGGTGATCTCGGGCCACGATCCGCGCGACTCGACTTCGTTGGACGTGCCGGTGCCGCGCTACCTCGACGCGCTGACCGGCGACTTGCGCGGCGTGCGGCTGGGCGTCCCGAAGGAGTATTTCGTGGACGGCATGGAGCCGGGCGTCGCGGCGTCGATCCAGGCGGCTATCGAGAAGTTGCGCGGCCTGGGCGCGGAGATTGGCGAGGTGTCGCTCCCGCACTCAGACTACGGGCTGGCAGCCTACTACATCATCGCGCCGGCCGAGTGCAGTGCGAATCTCGCACGGTACGACGGCGTGAAGTACGGCTACTCCGCGCCGGACGCTGAAACCATGTGGGACGGCTACTATAAGACGCGCGGCCGGGGTTTCGGCCCCGAGGTCAAGCGCCGGATCATGTTGGGCACCTACGCGCTCAGTTCCGGCTACTACGACGCCTACTACCTGAAGGCCCAGAAGATCCGCACGCTCATCAAGCAGGACTTTGACCGCGCGTTTGAGCAGTTCGACGCGCTGCTGGCCCCGACGTCGCCAACGGTCGCCTTCGGCATCGGCAGCAAGGTTGACGACCCGCTCGCCATGTACCTGAACGATGTCTGCACCATCCCGGTGAACCTTGCGGGCCTGCCCGGCCTGAGCGTCCCGTGCGGCCTCTCGGACGGGCTGCCGGTCGGCTTGCAGGTGATCGGTAAGCCGCTGGGCGAGTCGATGGTAATGCGCGTGGCCCACGCCTACGAGCAGGCCAGCGGCGGCCCGTTGACCCGTCCTGAACTGGCCGCGTCGGCCTGACGCCAGCCCCCAATTTCTACAAGAAGACCCGCGCTCCCGTTGCTGGGGGCGCGGGAGCGGAGCAACGACGATGTGGCACTGTCTCGGCGCGCTCAACGGGGGAACGGTCGGCGGGCTGGTCGTGGTGGAAGATCAGGACGGGCACGCCGTCATCGCGGTGACGCCCTCCGGCTGCTTCCGTTCGGCTGACGGCCAGAGTTGGTCGCCCCTCAGCGCCGAGCCGGGGCCGGCCCTGGCTGACGCCATCGCGGCGTCGCCGACGTTCGCCACTGACCGAACGCTGGTCGTGGGCGGCCGGACCGGTGCCTTCCGGTCGGCCGATGGCGGCCGGACCTGGCGGCACGCACTCGATGGCG
This sequence comes from Chloroflexota bacterium, assembly GCA_038318015.1. Classification (GTDB taxonomy): domain Bacteria; phylum Chloroflexota; class UBA6077; order UBA6077; family JACCZL01; genus JADZEM01. The sequence continues at coordinate 12,483 of JBBQBU010000101.1, forward strand.
AAGTGCTGACCGTCGCCGTCTCGCCGGCTTTCCAGATGGACGCCACGCTGTTCGTCGGGACCGCGCAGGACGGCGTGCTGCACTCCGAGACCGGCGGACTCACCTGGGCCGGCGCAAACTCCGGCCTGCTCGACTTGTCGGCGCTGGCGGTGGCATTCTCGCCGCGCTTTGCCGAGGACCGGACGGCGTTCGTCGGGACCGGCAGTGCGCTGTACCGTTCGCGCAACGGCGGCAAGTCCTGGCGCGAGGTGCGGCTGAACCTCGACGAGCCGGCCGTGCAGGTGCTGGCCGTCTCGCCGCGCTTCGCCAACGACAAGCTCGTCTTCGCCGGTACCGAGGCGCACGGTCTGTTGCGCTCCGATGACGGCGGCGGGCGCTTCGCAGAGGTGCCCGAGCTGGCAGAGCGCGGCATCTCGGCGCTCACGCTCTCCCTGGACGGCCGGACGGTGGTGGCGGCGGCCGGCAGCGAGGTGTTGCGCTCCGACGATGGCGGGCGCACCTGGACGCCGGTTGCCGAGGCACCAGGGTTGGTCCTCGGGCTGGCGCTGCTGCCGGCGCCTGCTGGTCAGGTGCTGGTTGCCGGGCTGCACCGGCTCGGCGCGGCGTACCTGGATGGGTCGGGCTGCTGGCAGGTCGCAAACGACGGCTTGCGCGCGAGTCTACTGACCGGCATCGTGCCGTCGCCGTCCTTCGCTGATGACCACACGCTGTACGGCACCAGCCTGGACGAAGGGCTGTTGGCCTCGCGCGACGGCGGCGCGACCTGGGCGCGCATCTGGCCGGAGGACGCCGAGCCGGCCGTTGCGGCGTTGGCCGTCGGAGGGTCGTCAGTGCTGGCCTCGACCGCCGAGCGCGTGATGCGGAGCGCGACCGGTAGCGCGTCCTGGGAGGCGTTGGCCCCCGAGGATGCGCCGCCGTTGAAACTGCTGGTGGCGTTGCCGCCGGGCGGGCCGAGCAACAGCTTCGTGGGCGTCGGTAGCGTGCAGATCGACGGCCGGGCGGTCGCCGCGATCATCCAGTCAGATGACGGCGGCACCAGTTGGCAGCCGGTTGGGGCACTCGGCGCGAGCGAACCGGGCTGGGCGTTCGAGGTCGGCGCGCTGGCCGCCTCGCCGGCCTACTGGCAGGACCGCACCCTGTTCGCGCGGGGCGTCGAGTCGCGCGCCGACGGCCTGACCATCAATCGGTTGTGGCGCTCAACGGACGGCGGCCGGTCCTGGGCTGTCTGGTTCGAGGAGGATGGCGCGGCCAGCGCGATGCTGCCGTCCAGCATCGTCGTGCCCCCGAGTTACCCGCGTGACGGCACGGTGGTCATGGCCATTGGGGACCGCGTGTTGACGCCGGTGGCCGGAGCCTGGGAGCGTCACGGCGGCCAGCGCCGGCCGGTCTGGCACGCCGCCGACCTTGGCCGGGCGGTCGCCTCCGTGACGGCGCTGGTGGCCCCCACGTCCGCGTCGGCGCGGCCCGTCGACCAGCGCACCATCTTTGCCGGCACCAACGCCGGCCCGTTTGTCTCGCGCGACAGCGGACGGACGTTCCGTCCCTGGGCCGAAGGGTACGAGGGCGGCGGCGTCGTGGCCCTAGCGTTGTCGCCGGCGTTCGCAACGGATAGGACGGTCTTCGCGGTAGGTGTCGGCGGCACCATCTGGGCGATCAAGGACGCCGGGTGACCTACGCGGGCACTGCGTCGGATCGAAGTCTACTTTTCGGTTGAGGCAGCGAAAGCTACTGCTGTTACAGATCGAGGCATCGGCGACGCTGTCTGAGCAGGCCAGTCCGAGTAGCCAGGGCGAGGGTGCCCGTCAGATTTCTGCATTCGGCTTGACCAGGAGACAGCGGGGTGCTCCGCGCCGCGAAACGCCGACCCGAACCAGCCACCGGCCAGTTGCCGAGGCGATGGGCGTGACCGCGCGCCGCTCATTCATCGTGGTTT
>JBBQBU010000102.1:0-14350 GCA_038318015.1 Chloroflexota bacterium
CAGCCTGGACGACGGAACCATCATCGCTGCGCGTCAGGGCAGCCTGCTGGTGAGTTGCTTTCACCCCGAACTGACTGACGACGACCGCTTCCACCGAGCATTTCTGGAGCAGGTCGCAGCGTATCACGCCGAGCCGGCAGCGTCGGCAAACACGTCGAGCGCGCCGGCCGATGCCGTCGCTGCAACCTGACCCACGCGACTGCCCGTGCAGCTATCGGACCTAGCGACCGCCCGGCCGCGTCGTCACCGACGACGGCGCGCTGTCAGTGCTGGACGAGGTGCCCGTCCCGCCCGTCATCCCGGGGCGCCCCGCACGCTGCTTCTGCCTGGCGGCCTCAAGCCAGCCGCGCGCCTGCATCAGCCACCCAACGTTCAGCATCAGCAGCAGCCCGCCGACGACCAGCGCCAGGAAGAACTGGGCCCAACTCGGCAACGCCTGTAGTGCATCCATCACCGGCCTCCTTCAGTCAGCGACCACCTACACAAGAAGTGTACCGCTTCACCGGCCTGCACCCATGATTGACTCGTGTCGTCAGGCACATAGCACTCACGCGGACCGCAACGTCGGGTCGAGCATGTCGCGGACCCAGTCGCCGCCCCGGCTGATCGCCAGCGTCGTCATCATGATGGCGATGCCGGGGAACGTACTGAGCCACCAGGCCGTATCGAGATACTGGCGGCCTTGCCCCAGCATGCCGCCCCACGACGGACTCGGTGGCTGGACGCCCAGGCCCAGGAAGCTCAAGGTTGATTCGAGGATGATGAGCCGCGCAAGGTCGAGCGTCGCCAGGACGATGACCGGGGACAGGATGTTCGGCAGGATGTGGCGGAACAGGATGCGTCCATCTGAGCCACCGAGCGCCCGCACCGCCTGGACGAACTCGCGTTCCTTGATGGTCAAGACGACGCCTCGGCAGACCCGCGCATAGGTCATCCAGCCGCTGATGCCCACGATGAAGATGAGCTTCCAGGGGATCGACCCGGACGGATCGGGGCCAAGCACGGCGATGATTGCGATGGCAAGCAGGATGAACGGAAACGCAAGCTGCATGTCGGCAAGCAGCATGATGATCTCGTCGATGGGGCCGGAGAAGTAGCCGGCCAGCATCCCCAGCACCGTGCCGATCACTGATCCGATCACGACGCCGACCAGGCCAACCGACAGCGACACCTGCGCGCCGTAAATCATCCGGCTCAGGATGTCACGGCCTACCTCGTCGGTGCCCAGGTAGTAACCCGCCTCCCCCTCGGCCATCCAGATCGGCGGTTTCAGGCGTAGCATCAGCGACTGGTCGAACGGACTCCTCGGGGAGATCAGCGGGGCCAGGATCGCGAACAGGAGCATCAGCAGCAGCACGATGCCGCAAATCCAGACGACGACCGGAATGCGCTTGAGCGTGTACGCCCACATGCTCTTCGGCTGGCGGGCGCTCGGCGTGGGCGCAGCAAGAATGGCGACTGGTTCAGCCACGGACTCCTCCCCGTCGTCGCGGTGCGGCCGGCGTGAGCCGACGCCAAACGAACAGGCGGCGCAAGACCAGATTCGGCAGCAACCGACGCGTCACCCTGGAGTCGGAGGCGCTACCCATCAGGCGTACCGAATGCGCGGGTCGAGCCAGCCGTAGGCAAGATCGACCAGGAAGTTGACGACGACGAACGCCATCGCGACCAGCAGCACCGACGATTGGACAATCGGGTAGTCGCGGCTGCCAATGGACTTGATCGCCAGCAGCCCAATGCCCGGCCACGAGAATACCGTCTCCGTCACGACTGCGCCGCCGAGCAGCGTCCCGAACTGCAACCCCATGATGGTGACCACCGGAATGGCTGCGTTCTTGAGGTTGTGGCGCACCAGCACGGCGTAGTCGTTCAGGCCTTTGGCGCGCGCGGTGCGGATGTAGTCCTGGCGCATGACTTCCAGGACAGCCGAGCGTGTCAGACGGGCGATGCTCGCCATCGCGAACGCCCCGAGGGTGACGGCCGGCAGGAAGACATGCCAGAGCATGGTCGGCCAGTCCTGGATGTTGAGCCAGCTACCCTGGCCCCGCCCGGACACCGGGAACAGGCCGAACTGCAGGCCCAGCACCAGGATCAGCATGATGCCGATGTAGAAAGTCGGCGCTGACTGCCCGATCAACGCGAAGAACATCGCCGTGTTGTCCCAGATCGAGTTGCGCTTGGCCGCCGAGATCAGCCCGGCCGGCAGGGCCACCACTACCGCCAGCGCAAACGCGACCAGCGCCAATTCGAAGGTGGCGGGCAGCCGCTCCATTGCGATGTCGATGGCCGGCTGGCGCATGTGAATGGACCGGCCGAGGTCGCCGCGCAGCACATTGCCGAGAAACACGGCGTACTGCACCACGATTGGCTGGTCCAGGCCCATGTCGGCGCGGACGCGGTTCATCTCGGCGGTTGAGGCGTCTGGCGGGAGCATCAGCGGCACCGGGTCGCCGGAGAGCCGCATCACGATAAAGACGACGGTGACGATGCCCCACAGGGCAACAACCGCACGCAGAATCCGTCGCGTCAGGAACTGCAACATGGTGTCGGCAGTGCCCTTCCCTACGTGGCAGGCCGGTCGGCCTTCGGCGGTGAGAGATCAGGCGTCAGCGGGGCACGTCCGCAGATGTGCCGGACAGGTGGGTGGCACACCAGCCGATGCGAACTGCCACGGAAATGACCTGGCACGGACGCAGGCAACAAGCGTCGCCCGATCCGTGCCAGCAGCCTTCAACCGGTACGCTACCGATTGAAGCTGAACACTTCCTTACGAAGCTCCATCGTCTGGTTTGGGTTCGACCGCCAGTTGATGTAGTTCGCGACGCCGTGACTCTCCGTCGGGACGATCACCGGCAGCCACGGGTAGTACATGTCCATGATGTCGTTCATCCGCTTGTAGGCGGCGTCACGAGCCTTCGGGTCCATCGAGAAGCGGGCTTCCAGGCCCAGCTTGTCCCACTCGGCTTCGCGCCAATAGTCCATCGGGCCGCCCGGGCTGAGCAGACGGTACATCATGCCGTCAGGATCCTGAAGCGTCGAGGTCGGGTCGGACCACCACAGCCCCTTGAAGGACTTTTCGCGGTTCTTCTGCGCCCGCACCGAGCCTTCGATGATCTCCATCTTGGCGTTGACGCCGACCTTCTTCCACATCTCGACGATGGCTTCCGACATCTGGCGGTCGTTGCCGATGACGGTGCTACTCTCAATGACGATCTCTTCGCCCTTGTAGCCGGCTTCTGCCAACAGTGCCTTCGCCTTGTCGGCGTTGAATTCGAACGGCTTGCGGCCCGGGTCATAACCAACCGTGTCGCCCGGCGCGATGAAACCGTTCGGCGCAACGCCCTGTCCGCGCCACAGCGCCTTCAAGATGCCGTCGCGGTCAATCGCCAGCGACAACGCCTGCTTCACCTTCGGGTTGTCCAGCGGCGGAACCTTCGAGTTCACACCCAGGACGTACAGGCCCGCGTACAGCGCACCTTCGCCACGGACCTTGTCGTTGCTCTTGAGCTGCTCAACCTGGTCAGGGATCAGCTTCAGCGCCATGTCGGCCTGCCCGGAGAGCAGCGCGGCCAGTCGGGGCTGATTTTCAGGGATCGGCTTGAGCGTTACCTTCTCGAAGTCCGGAGCGCCGCCCCAGTACTCCTTGTTGGCGTCCAGCACCAGCCGGTCGTCCTTCACCCACTCCTTGAACTTTACGACGCCGCTGCCGATTGGCTTGACGTTGAACTCATCCGGGCCGACCTTCTCCGCGTACGCCTTCGGGAGAATCTGGCCGCCGTAGAACCCGAGGCGCGCCGGCAGCAACGGGTCCGGCTGCTTCGTCGTGAAGATAACGGTCATCGGGTCCGGCGCGTCGATCTTCTCAACGGTCCCGAAGATGGTGGACACCAGAGACTTGATATTCGGATCGTAGGTACGTTCAATGGAGTACTTCACGTCAGCCGACGTCAGCGGCGACCCGTCGTGAAACTTCACGTTCGGGCGGAGCTTGAACTCCCAGACCTTGTCGCCGGTCGCCTTCCACTCCGTTGCCAGACGGGGAATCAGCTTCAGGTCAGGGTCGCGCGCCGTCAGGTTGTCGAACAGGTTGAACGTAATGATGATGTCCTGAAACGACGTGCTGAAGTGCGGGTCAAGCTTCGAGATGTCGGACGGCGAGGCGATGACCAACTCGGTCTTGTTGGCCGGAGCCTTCATCGTCGCGACGCCCGTGGTCTGAACCTTCGCGGCCGGGGCTGGGACCGGAGCAGCCGGCGCTGCCGCCGCCGGAGAGGCTGCCGCGCCCGCTGCGGCCGGTGATGCTGCTGCCGCTGCGGCCGGCGATGCCACCGCTGGAGCGGCGGCTGCTGGCGATGCTGGTGCAGCCGGAGCTGCGGGCTTCGTTTCGGCAGGCTTGGTCTCGGCGGGTTTCGCGGGAGCAGCCGGCTGGCTGCAAGCCGCGAGCATCAACGAGAACGCTGCAAGAATTGCGATCAGCATGTAGCTGCGCGACGCACGTCTGGACATCAAGGCACCTCGAAACTGAACGTTGAAACACACGGTCGAACAGAGACGGACGAGTCGAGCCGGTGCCGAGTTGCCGGACGACAGCCACACCAACACGCCTGCGGGCTGGATGCGCGATTCTCACATATCACCGTCGGTGTGTCAACGGTTAGGCACGCCTTGTGCGTCTTGCGGAGAATCGGCGCGGGGCTGCGCTCCCATGGTGTCCGTACTCGGATCGGCCCAGCTCTAGCCGCGGGCACCCTTCCCAATGGCGCGCAACGGGACCGCGCCCACATGCACGACTATGCCGCTGAGGGCGCTGGGCGGCGGCTTGCATGTATACGTCGCGACGTACGAGAAAGGATCCAACATGAAACGACGCAACGTCCAGATGGCATTCGTCGGCGAAGGCGCCGGTGCCTCCAATATGTCCGTTGAACAGCTCGTCGAAGGCGACGAAGCGGTAGATATCGAGATCCGCACGGGCAAGCTGATGGTGGTTGTGCCTGCCGGCACCCCGGACGATCAGATCTTTGACGCGGCGTCCAACCTGGGCGGCGAAATGGTGCTTGAGAACGGCCTGCGCTTCAGCTTCACCATCGAAGGCGAAGCAGTCGGGGCGCAGTTCGCGGCGACGCGCGAGAAGGAGCGCGAGGACAAGCCCGAAGGCCTCAGCTCGCTGCCGGACGTGCCGAGCGGCACGTAAGCCGGTTCTGGGTGATAGCTTTTGGGGGTGCGGTGCGGCTTGCCCATCCCCTATCACCCACTGGCCGTCACCTACCACCTGTGCCCGTTACCTCAGGCGCAGGCTGCCGAAGTCGAGGTCGGTTGACGGCGTCGTGTCGGCACCGAGCACCTCGCGCATCTGACGCAGCGCATACGCGTTGTCGGCCGGGTCGATGGACGCTACGCAGTCGGATGGCACAAGCAGATGGTAGTCTCGCATGAACGCGTCATTGGCCGTGAACAAGACGCACGAGTTGCCGGCGATCCCTGTGATGATGAGTGTCGTCGCCTTCAAGTACGACAGCAGCGTCTCCAGCGTCGTCGAGTAAAACCCCGAGTGCTTCGGCTTCAACACGAAGTAGTCGTCGTCGTCCGGTACGAGTTGCTCAACTATCGGCCGGCCGCGCACGTCATCTTCGAGGCAGTGGGTCAGCACCGCCCGCAGGTCAGACTGCCAGCGCCCAAAGTTGTCGTTGACGTAAATGGCCGGCACGCCCATCCCCTTCGCCCGCTGACGCAGCGCGCGGATCCGCTCGGCCACCGGCATGACGTGCACCGCCAATTGGTCGCCGCCGGGAAACTCCAGGTCGTTAATCATGTCCACGATCAGCAGGACGACGGACGACGTATCAGGCACGTTGCCGTGTAGGTCCGGATTCTTTGCTCGGGACGCCATCTTCACACTCCCGCTCTCGCCACAGCCGCCCGAGTGCGGCCTCACGTCCACCTCGACGGAGACGCGGCGATCCTGAACGCACGTGCCGTGCCGCAGCAGCCCTATTCGGCGTGTTCGAGGGGCCGGAATCGCCGCTACCGAGCGAGGAACTCCGCGGCGACCACGCCGGTCGGGTCGAGGACGGCCAGCGCGGCGCGTTCCTGATCGGTTGGTGGCGGCGTCACAGGCGCGGACGGGCCAACGTCCAACGGGAACCCGGTCGCGGCTTGCACTTCATCAGCACTACTAAACGAGTGGATACTTGCCACCCGAAGCAGCCCATCAATTCGCCGCAGCACGCACAGCGGCGTGACCACGTACTCGACGCTGCCGTTCGCCGTCACAAACGACAACTCCGCGACGAAGGTGCGCGGGTCGTGGCGGGTCCGCCAGAGGATCGAGCGGCGGGCGGTCGGCATCAGCGCGGCGCTGCCGGCCCCGCCGGGCAGCCGCACTTTCGGATGGCGCGGGTCGCCAATGGCGCTCATGTTGATCCGGCCGCGCTGGTCGATCTGCACACCACTCAAGAAGGCTGTGTCCAGGCGGCCACGCGCCGAGAGGTCGAAGATATCCGCCAGCGTCACCATCGAGGCCGCGCCAGCGGTCAGGGCGGGGTCGGCCGTCGAGACCGGCAGCAATGCCGGGGATGGGTCCACGCCGCCGGGGATCGTCAGCACCACAAGATCAGGCGCGTGCAGCCGCTTTGCCAGCAGCGCGGCCACCATCGGCAGCGGCGACGCCACACCGAAAAAGACCGTCTCCCCGTTGCGGAGCAGCCGCGCCAGCGCGACCGCCATCTGCACGGCCACGGTCATGGTGTCGGGCCTCGACCCGGCTGGGACGGTCGGCACGGTCATGCCACCGCGACCCGTTGAAGGATGCGCGCCTCGATGAACGCCGACAGCCGCGCGGGATCGGCGGCAGCGGCCACGAAGTCGCGCAGCAGGGCATCGTCGTAGCCATACTGGCCGGCGCAGGAGGTCGGCCAGGCACCGTTCGGCGCGTCCACCACCGCTTCGACCAGGAAGCCGGGGATACTGGTCCGCTCGGGAGCGGCGGTCAGCACCGCCCGATCCACGATCCGCTCGGCCGTCACGATCACCCGCCGGGCCGCCCGCGCCATCAGCGCATCCTCGTAGACCGGCCCGATAATGCGGGCGTTGCCGTCTTTGTCGGCCTCCTGCACATGGATCAGCGCCACATCCGGAATGATCGCCGGCACGACGACAACATCCTGAGCGGTGTCAGCGGGGGCGTACGGATCGCGCACGCGGGCGAAGCCGCGCAATTCAACGAGGTCCGACCCCTGAAGCCCGTTGAGCGGCATGAACGGGACGCCCTGGCTGGCAGCGCGCAGGCCGGCGATGATCGTGTAGCAGGCGTGTTCGCGGGCCTCAACGGTGCCGCCCTCGACGGCGCGGCGATAGTGCGGGGCCATCCCGGCCACCGTCTCGTACCCCACGAAGCCGGCTGACACGATGCTGGCGACCCCGGCCGCACAGAGCACGTCAACGTCGTATGCGCCAGCCGTCTTGACCAATTCCAGGCCACGCCGGCCCTGTCGGATCAACTCATGGACGGCAGCGGCCGGGGCACGGTGCAGCGTGTTGCCGCCGAGCGCGATACGGCTGCCGTCCGGAATCGAGGCAATGGCCTCAGCGAGCGACCGACGCTTGTCCGACATGAGCCTCGCCCCCTTCGGCCATCATTTCGTTGCCCACAGCGGCGCGGGTCCACACGCGCCCACCGACCGTGGGCCGCGTCGCCTTCAATTGTGCCCTGAACGGCCCATACCCGGCCGACACGCACTGAGCTTGCCGCACATCAGGAGGCGGCGTCTGACCGGTTGTTACGCGACGAGCGGATCGGGGGGCGGCTGAATGGCCCGCACAGCCGGCAGCACGTCCCGCGCGAACAGTTCCATGCCGGCCAGCGTCGCGGCCCGGTCCAGCCCACCCAGCGCGTTGAAGACGCAGCGCAGGTGCCCCGTGCCGAACTCCCGCACGGTCCGCTCGATCTCGCGGATGCAGGTGTCTGGGCTGCCGACGATGGCCTGCTGACGAATCAGATTGGCGCGCGCCACGGCGACGGCATCACGGTCTGTGATGTCCACCGGCGACCAGCGACGGCGCTTGAAGATGTGGAAGAGTGCCCGGTCAAGCAATGCGTTGGCTTCGCTGTCAGTGCGCCCGATGAAGATGTAGCGATTCAGCGATGACGCGCCCAATCCCGTCATCCGCCCGCCGACGCCGACGCACGCGCGCCAGCGGTCCAATTGGCGACCTTCCGGCGGCTCCAGGCTCAGGAGGTGCGGCAGTCCGCGCTCGACGGCAAAGCCGATCGTCTCGGGGCTGGCCCCGGCGACGTAGATTGGCGGGTGCGGACATTGGGCCGGTGCCGGGCCAACTTCCACGTCGGCGAACCGCCACGGGCCGTTGTCCGACGACACGGTGCCCTCGCCCCAGGCGCGCAGCAGGATGTCGTAGGCGGCGACGAAGCGTGCGTGCTTCTCGTCTGGGGGCACGCCAAGCGCAGTCAAGGCCGCCACGTCATTGCCCCGCCCGATGCCGACATCCAGCCGACCGCCACTCTGCACGTCAAGCTGGGCCAATTGCTCGGCCAACGAGAGTGGGTGCGTCACCGGTAGCAGCGTAACGCCGGTCCCGACACGCATGCGCTCCGTGGTGGCGAAGACGGCCGCCGCCAGCAGCAGCGGCGACGGGTACGGCAAGCCGGTGCGCCGCAGGTGGTACTCCGGCAGCCACAGCGAGTCAAAGCCAAGCGCGTCGGCCCGTTGGAACAGGGCCAATAGTTCGCTGTAGTCGCCCTCGGCCGCTTCGCGCTGCCAGCCGGTCAGCCCGATGTGCATGGTGCTCCCTCATGTGCTGTATTCATGTCAGGGACCGGCTGGGGCGGGCGCTGCCAATCCGCACGCGCGGATCGAGGGCGTCGCGCAGGGCGTCCCCGAGCAGGGCGACGGCGACGGATACGACCAGGATCAGGACGCCGGGGTAGACGGCCAGCACCGGGTAGTCCCAGATGCGCGACTGCGCGGCGGCCAGCATGTTCCCCCAGCTTGGCGTCGGCGGCACGATGCCGAAGCCCAGGTAACTCAGCGAGGTCTCAGCGACGATCCGGCCGCGCGCCCCGACCGCCGCCGCCACTAGCACCGAGCCGGCGATGCTCGGCCAGACGTGGGCGCGCACGATGCGGCCGCCGGGTGCGCCCAGCGCATGCGCAGCGTCCACATATGGCTCCCGCACGACGCCGAGCGCCGACAGGTGCGTCAGCCGGGCGTAGGTCGGCCAGTCGAACAGGACCATGATGACGATTAGCGACCAATAGCCCGGCCCGATGATCGTCAAGAGGACGAGGTAGAGCGGTAGGCGCGGCACCGCCAGCAGTCCGTCAACCAGCCGCATCAGTGGGTGGCCCAGCATCGGCGGCGCGACGGCGGCCAGCAGCCCGTAGGCGGTGCCGATGGCCGGTGCCGCCAGCGTCACTAGCAGCACCACCGATAGCGACACGCGGCCACCCCACAACAGCCGCGCCACGACATCTCGGCCCAGTTCGTCGGTGCCTAGCCAGTGCGCGACGCTCGGCCGGCGCAGCGCCTCGGCCAGCGCGCCGGCCTCCGAACCGCCCGGCACGAGGGCGGGGGCCAGGAGGCAAGCCGCCGCCAGCAGGCCCAGGACCGCGAGTGCAGCCCGCCCCGTCCGGAGCCGAACCAGACGCGCCAACGTGTTCAGCACTGGCAGCACAACCCAGTGCAGCACAGGCCGGGGCAGCACGGGAACGCCGACGGCGATGGCCCGGGCCGCATCGGTCAGCCCCGCAGGCGCGGGTTGAAGACGGCAACCGCCACGTCGGCCAGCACGCTCGCCAGGACTACCGAGACGGCCAGGATCAGCGCGATGCCCTGGACGAGCGGCCAGTCGTACGCCCGCAGCGCCGTCAGCAGCAGCCGCCCCAGGCCGGGATAGCTGAAGACCGCCTCCGTGACCGTGGCCCCGGCGACCAGCGCCGGCACGTCCAGCGACAGCAGGGCGATCAGTGGCGGCAGGGCGTTCGGGAACGTGTGGCGCATCAGCACCGCCGATTCGGAGAGGCCTTTCGCACGGGCTGTTCGCAAGTGGTCCCGCCCAAGCTCTTCGAGGAGCGCCGCGCGGACGTAGCGGCCCCAGGCAGCCACCTGGACCGCCGCCAGCGTCGCCACCGGCAGCACGAGATACCGCACCCGGTCCAGCGCGTCGCCCTGCCCGATGGTCTGGGCACCACCGGCCGGCAGCCACGCCAGATTGACCGCGAAGGCGATCAGCAAGAGCATGCCGAGCCAGAATGTCGGCAAACCGCCGACTACCAGCGACACGACGCCGAGGCCGGTGTCAAGTAGCGAGCCGGGCCGCAGCGCCGACGCCGCCCCAATCACGCCGCCAAGCGCCAGGGCGATCACCAGCGCGCTGACCGTCAGCAGCAGCGTGTTGCCGAGCGCCGCCCAGAGCAGCGGCCCGACTGCCCGGCCGGGGGCCACCACCCAGGATGTCCCGAGGTCGCCGGCCAGCAGGCCGCCAGCCCAGGACAGGTACCGCTCGGCCGGCGGGCGGTCCAGCCCAAGCAGCGCCTCGGCCCGCTCGGCGGCGGCCGGGTCAGCCCCGACCGCCTCGCCCACGAGGTTGCGGAGCGGGCCGCCGGGGATCGCGTGGAGCAACCCGAACACCAGCACCGTCACGCCAACCAGTGTGACGAGCGCCTGCCCGAGCCGACCCAGCACATAGCGGGCACGCAGCACTGAGGTCGTCGCTTCCTAGCCGCGCGTCACGCCCGCCACTCGGCGGCGTTCCAGGTGTCAGCAACGCGCACCGAGTTGGTCGGCTGGTAGTTGGCAACGTTCGCCTTCACCAGATGTATCAGGTCGTGCGAGAACAGCGGCAGGGCCGGCAAGTCCTCCATGAACAGCGCCTGATGCTCGCGGTAGGCGGCCGTCCGCTCGTCCCCGGATGATGCGTTGCGGGCGCGCGTCAGCAACTCGTCGGCGCGCGGATTCTTCCAGCCGAAGTAGTTTTCGCCGGTCATCCCGTTCGCCTCCGACGGGATCTGGCTGCCGTGCCAGAGGGTGAACCCACCGGCTGCATCCATCGGACTGACCTGCCACACGACAGCGTCGAAGTCACGCCGGCTGATGACGCCCGCGCCCTTCTTCCCGAATACCTGATCGGTCGGCCGTAGGGTGATTGTGGCATCGATGCCTACGGCTCGCCAGTCCCGCGCGATGGCCTGCATGTACAACTCGCGCTGGCGGTCCTCGGTGCGGCCCCAGAAGGTGATAGTGAACGGCTGGCCGTCCTTCTGGAGGATGCCGTCGGGTCCAGGTGTCCAGCCGGCCTCGTTCAGCAGCGCACGGGCCGCGTCCTGGCCGCGAGCCGGTGCCGGCAGGTCGCCGACGTACGGATCGCTGGCAGCAGTCATCCAGCTATTGAGCACGCCGACTCGCCCGTGCAGGATCGCCCCGTTCATGCCCGGGCGGTCCATCGCTGCCAGCAGGGCGCGGCGGACCCGCACGTCCGAAAGGATCGGCCGGTCGAGGTTCAGCCCGATGATCAAGGTGCTGGTGCTCGGTCGCACGATGACCTTGTGCTTGCCGTCGGCCGCGAACTTCTCCAGTTCCGGCAGCAGGTCGGCCCCGGTGTAGCCAAACATCGTGATCTCCTGTTGGCCCGCCCGCGCCTGCGCGAACATCGCGTTGCTGTCGGCTGCCACCTTCATGACCAGCGTCCTGGTGCGCGGCGGCCCGGCCCAGTAGCGCGGGTTCGCCTCGAACAACAGGTATTCGTTCGGGCGGGCCTCCTTCAGCGTGTACGGGCCAGCATGCACGGGTCTGGTTGCATGTTCACTCTTGAGCAACTGAGCCGGCGCGATGCCGCCCCAGAGGTGCTTCGGGTACGGCTCGCCGACGCGCGCAAAGTCAGGATCGAATGCGCCGGGCTTGAAGACGAATTCGGCGGTCAGCGCGTCAGCCGTCGTGACCTCGTCCACCTTGCCGACGAGCGACCGGTCGATCAGCGGGAAGTCCGGTGTGCGCTGCATCTCGAAGGCGAATTGCACGTCAGCCGAAGTCAGCGGCGCTCCGTCCTGCCAGAGGAGGCCGTCGCGCAGGCGGTAGGTGACGCGCAGCCGGCGGCTGGCCCCTTCGCCTTCGTAGCGCGCGCCGCCGTTTGCGAAGGTCGGCACCTCGCGGGCCAGCCGGGGCACTAGCGCGCCATCTGCGTTCGGCATCACCAGCCAATCGCCGGTCAGCGCGTCGATCTTGCTGAGGTTGCTCCAGCCGTTCGGAACGCCCCAGAACAGGCTGGACGGCAGCGCAAGTTGCGTCGCGGTGATGACCTCAACGGGCTTGCCGCCGGCCGGAGCCGCCTGAGCCGGCGCGGTGGTCACAGGCGCAGCAGCGGCCGGGCCGGTGGTTGGACCAGGCGCGCCCCCACTGGCGGCAGCCGTCGGAGCCACGCTGGCCGGCGGTTGGGGTGCCGCGTCCGCACCTGCCGGCGCGGGATGCGCGGGCTGTGGGCCGCAGGCGAACGTGAGGCTGGCGCTCAGGCCGGCCGCCAGGGCGAGCCAGCGCCGCCTGCTGAGGCGCAACGGGATCATGACACCCTCCCGGATGCAGCGGAGGTCAGCATTGCATGTGAGGATGCAAGTGTACTGACAGTGCATCTGTACGTCAATGCCGGCAAGGCCGTCGTTCGCACGGCTCAGGAAACTCTGCCCGGCCCAACCATAACGCGTCGCCCTGCCGCGTACCTCCTACGGTGGGCGAGGACACCGGCCAGCGTGCGAGGTGCCACGCCCAGTGCGTGTACGCACGAGACGCTTCGAGTATGAGGCGTTACGAGGCAGAGAGGAGGGCGTGATGCTCGCGAAGGTCTGGACCTGTGCCGTCGTCGGCCTACAGGGCGAGTTGGTACAGGTCGAAGTCGATATTGCCCGCCAGGGTCTGAGCGCGCTGACCATCGTTGGGTTGCCGGACGCGGCGGTGCAGGAAGCCCGCGAGCGCGTGCGGGCTGCCGTTCGCAACAGCGGCTTCCTGTTTCCACCGAAGCGTATCACTGTCAATCTGGCACCGGCCGAGATGCGGAAGTCGGGGCCAGCCTATGACCTGCCGATTGCCGTCGGCGTGCTGCTGGCGTCGGGACAGCTTGAGGCTGACACGACGAACGTGGTCTTCCTGGGAGAGTTGTCGCTTGACGGCACGCTGCAACATCTCCAGGGCGTCCTGCCGATGGTCGGGCTGGCCCGCGAACGCGGCATGCGGACGGTCTTCGTGCCGGCCGTGGACGCGGCCGAAGCAGCATTGGTGGATGGCATCGACGTGATCGCCGTCAAGACGCTGGCCGAACTGGTAGACCACCTGCGCGGCGAGCGCGTGTTGCAGCCGGTTAGCGGCGGCGAGATTGGACTTGAGGAGGCGGGCGACGACGAGCCGTCGGTGGACCTGGCGCACGTCAAGGGCCAGGAGCACGCCCGCCGTGCCCTGGAGGTCGCGGCGGCCGGAAACCATAACTTGCTGCTGGGAGGCCCGCCCGGCACCGGCAAGACGATGTTGGCGCGGGCGCTGCCATCGATCCTGCCGCGCATGACCCTGGACGAGGCGCTCGAAGTTACCCGCATCTATTCGGTGGCGGGCCGCCTGCACGAGCACGGCTCGTTGGTGCGGCGGCGACCGTTCCGGGCGCCGCACCACACCATCAGCGCGGCCGGGCTGGTCGGCGGTGGTGCCGGCTGGGCGCGCCCCGGCGAACTCTCGCTGGCTCACCGGGGCGTCCTGTTCCTCGACGAGATGCCGGAGTTGTCACGCACGCTGTTGGACATGATGCGACAGCCGCTTGAAGACGGCGTGGTGTCCATCGGGCGGGCGCGCGGCACGACCGTGTTCCCGGCGCGCTTCATGCTGGTTGGCGCAATGAACCCGTGCCCGTGCGGCTTCGCGGGGGACACGACGCGAGCCTGCACCTGCCGGCACGACGCGGTAGACCGCTATCAGAAGCGGATCTCCGGGCCGTTGCTGGACCGCATCGACCTGCACGTCGAGGTGCCGCGCGTCGAGTACGAGAAGCTCGCTGCTGACACGACTGCCGAGTCGTCGGCCACGGTGCGGGCACGTGTCGAGGCCGCGCGCCGCCGCCAGTGGTCACGCTTCGAGGGCACCCGTGTCGCGTCGAACGCCGAAATGGGCATCCGGGAGTTGAAGGCCCACTGTGCGCTTGACGCCCCCAGCGAATCCCTGATGAAAGCGGCGGTGCAACGCCTCGGGCTGTCGGCGCGGGCGTACCACCGCGTGTTGAAGGTCGCCCGCACCATTGCCGATCTCGCGGAGTCCGAGCGGATCGGGCCTGCCCATCTGGCGGAGGCGATCCAGTACCAGCGGCG
>JBBQBU010000103.1:0-14336 GCA_038318015.1 Chloroflexota bacterium
AGCGCAGCCACGCCTGATCCGGCCCGTAGCCGGGCACGCCGAAGTTCAGCACGTCAGTATTCGGCCACGCCTCTTCGAGCCTCGTCGTCCAGCAATCTTTCTGAGAGACTTCGTTGCAATGCGTGAACGAGTCGCCGAACGCGGCGATGCGGAGCCGGCCTTCTGGCGGCTCGGTCGGAAACTCGCGGTCTGCGCGCATCCGGGCGCGGTTGGTGCGGAAGACCATGCCATCGTCACGTTTGGTAGTCGCCCGGGGGATGATCCAGCCGAGGTCACGGTCGAACTGGATGTAGGAGTCTTCGTCGGCGATCTTCTCGACGCGCTGGCTGTTGTAGGCGAAGGGCACCAGGCGATTTTCGGGGACTGGTTTCCAGATGCGAACCCCAACCTCGGCCAGCATCAGCGTCACGGCAACCACGGTGACAATGAGCAGCGTACGCGCAACTATCTTGCCGAACACGGTCGTCAGGATCGGCCTCCCGGGCATGGGCTGGCCGACGCCTCCCGCAGGCGACGGTCAACCTCTGCGAGACTCTACCCCACAATGCCCTTGCAATGAGACAGCATCGTGATACACCCGTGTCACCGTCCATTCACGCCCGGTTCATGCTGCCTGCGTTTCTAGAGGTATGGACAGAACGACCCAGCCCCGCTCACCGTCCTCGCCCCATCGCACTACGGCCGCCGGCGACGTGCAGGCTTTCCTGCTGTCGGCCGCGCTGGCCTTTCTCTTGGTGGTCGGCGGCGGCTGGTACCTGGCCGGGCAGGTGACGCTGCCCAACGATGATCTGCTCGGCTCGGAGGTCGAGCAGGTGGCCGGGGCCAGCCACGCCAGGGCCAGGGCCGCAGTCCCGGCGACGGATCGTGAAGAGTGGCACTTTTACATCTACACCGGCGCGCCGCTCCATGACCGTGAGCGACGCGATCTGGGCCGGGCCTGGACGCGGCTCCCGCGCGACGACGGGTAGCCGGCGACCGTTCGTTCCTCGCCCCGGTCGGCGTTGCGGCTGCAGCGTCTGCTGCACGGCAGGATGACGCAGGCGGCCCGGCGCGCTATCGTCTCCCTGTACGCACGATGTGGACAGGGTGTCCACCGGGGAGGAGCCTCCGCATGTCTGACGAGATCGAGCCGATTCTGCCACCGGCCTGGGAGCCGTCTGGCGGGATGAAGGCGCTGAAGATCACGAATGTCAAGACGATCTGCACCGCGCCGGACGGTATCCGTCTGGTCATCGTGAAGGTCGAGACGAGCGAGCCGGGCCTGTACGGCCTGGGCTGCGCGACCTTCACCCAGCGCCCGCTAGCCGTGGTGACGGCCGTCGAGCAGTACCTGAAGCCGTTCGTCATCGGCCGCGACCCGAACGACATTGAGGACATCTGGCAGGCGGCGTTCGTCAGCTCGTACTGGCGGAGCGGCCCGATCCTGAACAACGCTATGTCCGGCGTCGATCAGGCGCTCTGGGACATCAAGGCGAAGCGGGCCGGCATGCCGCTGTACCAGCTGTTCGGCGGCAAAGCGCGGCGCGCGGCGGATGTCTACGTCCACTCCTCTGGCCGCGACTTCCAGGAGGTCGAGGACCGGGCGCGAGCGTACATGGAGCAGGGTTTCCGCCACATCCGGTGCCAGGTGGAAGTGCCGGGCATGTCCACCTACGGCAGCGGCGGCCACCGCAGCGATACAGCCGAGGTGGCGGCGAAGCCGGTGTACCGGCCGCCGCTGGATGTCCGGCGCTGGGAGCCGCGCCCGTACTGCCGCATCGTGCCGCGCCTGTTCGAGCACATGCGAAGCACCCTGGGCGAAGAGGTCGAATTGCTGCACGATGTCCATGAGCGCGTCCCACCAATCATGGCGATGCAACTGGCGAAGGACGTGGAGCAGTTCAAGCTATTCTTCCTTGAAGATATCTTCGCGCCCGAGGACAACGACTACTTCCGCATCTTGCGGCAGCAGTGCGTCGTCCCCATCGCGATGGGTGAACTGTTCGTGAACCAGCACGAGTACGTGCCGCTGATCCGTGACCGCCTGATCGACTTCATCCGGGTGCACATCTCGGACATTGGCGGGCTGACGCCGGCGCGCAAACTGGCCGCCCTCTGCGAGTTCTTCGGCGTGCGGACAGCGTGGCACGGCCCTGGCGACACGTCGCCCATCGGGCACTCCGCGAACTTGCAGCTTGACCTGTCCTCGACGAACTTCGGCATTCAGGAAGCCAGCCTGTTCGGCGAGCGCACGAAAGAGGTCTTCCCGGGCTGCCCGGAGGTCCACGACGGCGCGATGTGGTCGAACGAGAAGTCCGGCCTGGGCATCGACGTCGACGAAGCGCTGGCCGCGAAGTACCCGTTCCCGGAGCACCCGGTCAACGGGGCGTGGCCGGAGGTCCGGCGCGCGGACGGGACGGTGCAGAAGCCGTAGGGCGTGGCCCTCACCCCCCGACCCGGCGGGTGCGGCCCTCACCCCCAACCCCTCTCCCGCTTGCGGGAGAGGGGTTGGGGGTGCTACACGGAGGGCACAGTGTCATCCGCCTGTCGCAAGCGGGGCGCATGGGCGGGGGCGTCAGGGGGTGGGTGGGGTCGGAGCCGGTGGCGCAGAAACGGGCGGCGGCGTGGCGGCGGCGGCGTAGATGTCGTCGATCAACTCGTTGGCGCGGGCGCAGTCGCGGACCGTGGCGACGGGAGGCGCGCCGGCTCGGAGCCGCCACAGCGCGTCAAAGAAGATTTCGCGGTACATGTTGAAGCCGTCCGGCGTCCGGAACACCTCGGGCGGCCCTTTTGCCGGGTAGACGGTCAGCGCGTCGCGCCGCTGGATCAGGTACGCGCCCTTCGCCCCGAGGTGGATGTCCAGGTCGCCGGGCTTGGGCGGCGAGAACGTGTACCCGGTCGCGAGGTTGACCACCACGCCGTCCTCCGAGCGGGCCAGCGCGCTGATGAAGTCCTCGATAAGCTCGCCGTGCACGCGCTGGGTCTGCGCGGCCCCGACAATCGTTAGCCGCTGCTCGCCAAACAGCCGACGCAGCAGGTCGGCGGCGTGAATGCCGATGTTCCGTAGTGGGCCGCCGCCGGCAATCGCCGGGTCCAGCATCCAGGGGACGCCGTAGTCGCGGTAGCGCCAGGGCGGGCCGTTCACCATTCTGACGCCGACGTGCCCGACCGTCCCGAGCGCGCCGGAACTGCTCAGGCGGTCGTAGGCGGTCCAGAAGGCCTGATACCGCTGCGGGAACGCCACCGTCACCCAGCCCTGTTCGGCGCGCTCCACGAGCGGCCAGACATCCGCAGCCCGCAGCCCGAGCGGCTTCTCGGCGAAGACCGGCACCTTGCGGTCGAGCAGCCGGCCGACTTGCTCCGGGGCACGGTCCGGGCGGGGCAGCGCAATCACGAGATCGGGCTTGAAGCGCGTGACGAGGTCGTCAACGTCAACGCTCCAGCCACAACCCAGTTCGTCGCCGCGCTGGCGGGCCAACGCCTCATCGTCGTCGCTCAGCCCGACGATCTCGACGCCGGACGCCTGCGCCAGTTCGAGGTAGCGCGCATCGACGGTGAAGTGCCAGTGGGCGACGCCCGCAAACGCGACCCTGATGCCGCGACCCGGCGCATCGTCCTGCCTACTCGTCCCCAGCATCCAGACTCCCCAAGCGCGGGTGGCTCCCGCACGGTGCAGGATAGCCGGTTCAGGGCCGGCCCGGCAGGAGTGCGGTCCGTATGCGGTGCGGCCCGTCAGGGGTGCGGCCCGTATGCGGTGCGTGCCACGGCATCCGCAGCGTCGCAGCGCGACGCCTTGACTGTAGGCGCAGGCTTCAGCCCACGACCGTCTGAGGATAGACGCGGAGTTCAGTCTATGGCCGCGGCATGGGTCGTGCAAGCGAGCAACGGGACGATGAGCAGCGCAAACATGATCGGTACGCATCGGCGAGCAGCACCCCTCCAGGCAGGGGTGCTGCTCGTTGCCCTCGTGGCCCATCTCTTCTTCATGACATCTCCGTTCCATGCACAAATGATAGGCGAGGGTTTGCACGTCACCGACATGGACTCTCGGTCGGCAGATGCAGCCATCGTCATGATTGACGCCATGGCGGCACAGGAGACGCATGGCAGCCACTGCGTTATCCGGTGGACAACGGCGACCCAGGAATTGCTGCTGGCTGGTGTCGTGGCCGTCGCGCTCGCCACGACCCTCGGTGTCCTGGAACTGAATCTGCCGGGGCCGCGCCCCATCGCTCGCGTACCCGGGCCGCCTTCGACTGGCGATCCGCAAGCGCTTCTCCAGGTCTTCCGGCTCTAAAGACGGTGCGCCGTCTCTTCACTGTCTTTTGCGCCGATTACAAACCTGATAGGAGAACACAGTATGAAACTGCGTTGGTGGACATCTGGTGCCGCACTGGCACTAGGAATCGTGTTGCTTTTCGCCCCGGTCACCTCGACGCCGAGCCAGGCGCAGATGAGTCCGATGATGGGGCAGCCCCTGGATCAACTCACCGGGGACGAGTTTGACAAGGCGTTTCTCTCGCAGATGACCATGCATCATGCCATGGCGGTGATGATGGCCCGGCCAGCAGCGGCCAACGCGAGCCACCAGGAGTTGAAAGATCTTTCCCAGAGGATGATTGATGATCAGACCCGCGAGATCGCGCAGATGCGCGGGTGGGCGAAGGACTGGTACAGCATGGACATCGCCGACCCGGTCGCCATGATGGACCAGATGATGGGCCAGGGGATGCCCGGCATGGGCCAGGGGATGCCCGGCAAGGGCCAGGGGATGCCCGGCATGAACCAGGGGATGCCCGGCATGAACCAGGGGATGCCCGGCATGAGCCAGGGGATGCCCGGCATGAACCACATGGGCGACATGTCGATGATGCACAACATGTCGATGATGGCAAGCCTCTCGAAGCTGCCGCCCCAGCGGTTGGAGGCAGTGTTCATGAGCCAGATGATCCCGCACCACCAGGGCGCGATAGACATGGCCAAGCTGGTGCCTGACCGGGCGGCTCACCAGGAACTGAAAGATCTCAGCACGACCATCATCGAGAGCCAGGGCACAGAGATCACCACGATGACGAACTGGCTGTCGAGCTGGTACAGCTTGTAGGAGACGACCGTGCACGTACAAGAGATGCTCAAGACCCACCCGCAGAAACAGCAGGTTGATCCCAGCGTACTCCGGGAGTGCATCGAAGCGTGCTTCGACTGCGCCCAGACCTGCACCGCCTGCGCCGATGCTTGCCTCGGTGAGCAGCAGCACCTCCAGATGCTGGTGCGTTGCATCCGTCTCAACCTGGACTGCGCCGACATCTGCGAGACCACTGGGAAGCTGGTCTCGCGCCAGACCGAGCCGGATTGGGCGATGATCCGCGCGCAACTTGAGGCCTGTGCGACCGCCTGCCGGTCGTGCGGGGCCGAGTGCCAGCGCCATGCCGATATGCACGAGCACTGCCGCGTGTGTGCCGAGGCCTGTCGGCGCTGCGTCCAGGCGTGCGAGCGCCTCTTGCAAGTCTTGCCTGCCTGACGCGGATCGGCTGACGTGTCATGGAGCGAGTGGCCCGAGGGCCACTCGCTTTTTTGCTGCCCCACAAAACTGAGAAGCTGGGAGGCTCGGTGCGGACTGATTCGCTCCCGAGATGACAGTTTCCTCCGTACACCGGGGACGGTGCGGCGGATGCACTGCGACACGAGTATCATCCGGGCGCACATTCGCTTCCAACCGCCCGCGCCGTTGGCATCATGCCGTTGGCACCATCAGGAGGCCGTCCCGTGTCTCGTCCGTCGTCCCTTCGCACAGGTGCGCTGGCCCTGGCGCTGCTGGTTGCCGCCAGCCTGGCCCTGCTTCCCGCCACCGTCCAGAGTCAGGCCGGGCCCAGGAAGATCGTGCTGCTGCACACCAGCGACTACCACTCGCACGCCGTCCCGAAGTACGCCGAGGGCGAGCAGCATATGGGCGGCCTCGCGCGGGTGTTGCAGTACCTTCGCGACGAGAAGCAGGCGAATCCCGACATGACCGTCGTCCTCAGCGGCGGCGACACGATGAACCTGGGCACCCCGGCCTGGTCCGACAAGTACCAGTGCGCCGAGTGGGCCATGTTCAACGGGTTGCAGGACGCGATGGCATTTGGCAACCACGAAGCCGATTACGGCTGGGCACGCTTCGAGGAGTGCAAGGCCGGCGTCACCTACCCGATCCTGGCGGCCAACCTGCTGGGCGCGGACGGCGCGCCGCTGCTGACCGGCTGGACCGTCATTGAGCGGGGCGGCGTGCGGCTCGGGCTGTTCGCGCTGGCCGGCAGCGACTTCGAGAAGCTCGTGAAGCCGGCCGACCGCCCCGAAGGCGCGAAGTTCGTGGACGGCGACACGATGGCCCCGGAGATCATCAGGCATCTGCGCGAGGTCGAGAAGGTGGACGCGGTCGTGCTGATCGGGCACCGGCTGTACGAGGAAGACCTGAAGCTGGCGCAGACGGTCCCCGGCATCGACGTGATCCTGGGCACGCACAGCCACCGCAAGGAAGACCTGAAGCAGATTCCCGGCACGAACACCTG
This sequence comes from Chloroflexota bacterium, assembly GCA_038318015.1. Lineage (GTDB taxonomy): Bacteria > Chloroflexota > UBA6077 > UBA6077 > JACCZL01 > JADZEM01. The sequence continues at coordinate 6,528 of JBBQBU010000103.1, forward strand.
GATCATCTCGTCGTTCCAGTATTTCAACTACGTCAGCCGCCTTGAACTGACCTTCGACGCCGGTAAGCTGGCCGGCGTCGGTGGCGGGCTGGTCCGGATGGGGTCTGACCGGCCCGAAGCGCCCGACATCGCCGAGAAGGTCCAGGCGATGCAGCGCGACCTGGAGGCGGACCCGAAGTACGCCGCTCGCTTCGAGAAGCTCGGGACGGCGGCCGTCGAGCTGTCAGATGCCAACCTGAGCAGCGGCGAGTCGGTGCTCGGCAACTGGGTGCAGGACACCGTGCGGGCAGCGGCGCGGGCGCAGGTGGCGCTGTCCACGGCCAGCAGCTTCCGCGCGGCGATCCCGCCCGGCCCGGTCACTGTCGAGGATTACCTGACCGCCGTGCCGTACAAGAACCTCGTGCTGGTCCACGAGATGACCGGCGCGCAGGTGCAGCAGCTGATTGACCTGAGCGTCAGCCGGCGCGGCTCGGACAGCTTCTCGCAGACCAGCGGCGTGCGCTACACCATCCGCGACGGCAAGGCCGCCGACGTGCAGATCCTAGCCGCCCCCACCGATACGCCGACCGATCTCGCGGCGTTCGTGCCGCTCGACCCCGCCACGACCTATCTGGTGGCGACAACGGACTTTCAGGCACGCATCGCTGGCGGCTACAGCGACCTGTTCAAGCAGGCGGCCAGCGTCACCGACACCGGCATCATCGTCAACGACCTGATGATGGAGACGCTCCGCACAGCCGACTCGGTGGGCGCGGCGCTGGACGGCCGCGTCAAATAGCCGACAGCCCCCGCATCATCCCCACGAGTCTCCTGCGTGCTACAGGTCACGCCCCTGCTCCCGTTGAGGAGAGCAGGGGCGTTCGTCATGCGGCGGACGGGCGCGGTAGGACGCGCGCAACCAGCCGCAGCACGCCCTCGTGCAGGGCCACCATGACGACGGCCCCAAGCACCAGCACCACCGGGATGATTTCTAGTCCCTGCCGGACCGCCAGCACGCCCGCCAGCGCCGGCAGCCCGGCGATACCCAGGCTTGCCGCGCCGACCTGGAACCCAATGACTGTGGCCGCCTGCGCCGGGCCGAATCGCAGGGGCGTCGCACCGATCAGCGTCGGGAAGACCGGCGCGGCCGACAGCCCCATCAGCACGAGGCCGCCGAAGCTGAGCCAGACGCCGGCGTTCAGCCAGATCAGCATCGCACCCAGCACCATACCGCCCATGCTCCAGCGGGTCAGCGTCGCAGGGGACACGCGGTCGTCCACGATGCCCGCCAGCAACCGCCCGACCGCCAGCGCGCCCCAGTACGCGCTGACGCCGAAGCCGGCCGCCTGCGCGGAGATGCCGCGCCCCTCCACAAAGAGCGTGTACGCCCACTGGCCGGCCGCCGTCTCGACCCCGGTGTAGAGCAGGAACAACAGGATGCTCAGCCAGACCGCCGGGTTCGCCACCACACGCGCCGGCCCAGGCTCCCCCTCTCCCACTTGTGGGAGAGGGGGCTGGGGGGTGAGGGCACCACCGACGGGCTGGGGGGTGAGGGCAGCCCCCGCTGGAGCGACGGACCACTGTCGCCGCGTGACCAGGAAGCAGATGCCCAGCAGCAGTTGTCCCGCCCCGACGATGATGTACCCGAGCCGCCACGACTGCCCGGCGTCCAGCACCGACAACATGACCCACGGCCCGGCCGCCGCACCGACGCCGAAGCAGGCGTGCAGCCAGGCCAGCAGGCGTGGGCTATGCAGCAGCGCCACGTAGCTATTCAGGCCGGTGTCAATCGCGCCGGCCCCCAGGCCCGTCACCAGCCCAATGACTACAATGAACGCCCAGGCCGGGGAGAAGGCGAGCGTCAACAGGCTGATGGTCGTCGCCAACGCACTGAGCGCCAGCAGCATGCCGACGCCGATGCGGTCCACCAACCAGCCGCTCGCGAGGCTCGCCACCAGATACCCGCCCACCGAGGTCAGGAAGAGCGCGCCGAGGGCGTCCAGCGGCAGGCCGAACGTCTGGCGCATCGACGGCCACGCCACGCCGAGCAACCCGTCCGGCAGGCCCAGGCTCACGAACCCGACAAAAATCAGCACCAGTACTGTTGGGCTGGTGCGGGCACGGGGAGCGGCGACGGTTGCACCGTGCCCGGTTGGCGGTCCCGGCCGGTGCGAATCGTGCGAAGATGCAGTGTCCATGTGTGCAGTCATGATCGGGGGCACTGCACAGGCCGCGCCAGCGCTGCTAGACTGCGCTCCCGAGCGTGCAAGCTTTCTAGAGGGCGTCCATCGACGCGCGTGTGTGAGGTGACAGGGTGTCGCGACCGCTCTACTTCCTGCTGATTGCCGCGCCGCTGGCGGTCATCGGCGATTTCTTGCACTGGCCGTCGCCGGTGCTGTTTGCGCTGGCGGCCCTCGGGGTGATCCCCCTGGCCGGGCTGATCGGCACCGCCACCGAAGAGTTATCGGTGCACATCGGGCCGAAGTACGGCGGCCTGCTGAACGCCACCTTCGGGAACGCAGCCGAACTCATCATTACCATTTTGGCGATCCGCCAGGGGCTGCTGCTGCTGGTGAAGGCGTCCATCACCGGCTCGATCATTGGGAACTCGCTGCTGGTGCTGGGCGTGTCAGTGCTGTACGGCGGCATCAAGCACGGCTGGCAGCGCTTTGACGAGGACGAGGCCCGCCACCACGTCACGCTGATGGTGCTGGCCGTTGCCGGACTGTTCCTGCCGGCCATGTTCGCGACGGCCCAGCCGGACCACTGGATCGTCGAAGAGGTCAGCCTGTTCGTCGCCGGGGTGCTGCTGCTGACCTACGTCGCCTACCTGGGGTTCAGCCTGTTCGCCGCGCCCGACAGCGCCGCCGTTAAGACGAGCGAAGCACCGGCGGCTGTCGCAGCGGCGCACCACACCGCGATGTGGAGCATCCGCAAGGCGCTGATTGTGCTGGCGGCGGCCACGGGCGGCACCGTCTTCGTGAGCGAGTTGCTGGTGCGGACGGTGGAGCCGGTCACGCAACAACTGGGCTGGAGCGAGTTCTTCGTCGGCATCATCATCATTCCACTGATCGGCAACGCAGCCGAGCACTTTAGCGCCGTCACCTTCGCAGGGAAGAACCGCCTGGACCTGACGATGGCGATCGCCGCCGGGTCGTCCAGCCAGATCGCGCTGTTCGTCGCGCCAGCCCTGGTCTTCATCAGCCTGTTGATGGGCAACCCGATGGATCTGGTCTTCGACATGATGGAGCTGCTAGTGCTCGGCCTGACCACCGCCATCTTCGCATTCGTGGCGATGGACGGCCGCTCGAACTGGCTGGAGGGCGTGCAACTGCTGGCGCTCTACATCATCATCGGCGTGGTGTTCTTCTTCCTGCCGGTCACCGCTGGCGTCGCGGGCCACTGACGCATCAGCGAGGCGCGCGTCCTGGTCGTGGACGATGAGCCGGAGATCACCCGTGCACTCCGCTCGATCCTGACGGCGGACGGCTTCGAGCCGGTGGTGGCGGCCACCGCTGCCGAGGGGCTGGAGCAGATTTAGCGCCGCCGACCGGACCTGATACTGCTCGACATCGTGCTGCCAGACGGCAACGGCCTGGATGTCACGCGCACCATTCGCCAGGACGTGCAGCTTGGACCTGCCCATCATCGTGTTGTCGGCGCACGGCGAGGAGGAGAGCAAGGTGCAGGCGCTCGACCTGGCGGCCGACGATTTCCTGACCAAGCCGTTCGGCATCAACGAGCCCTTGGCGCGGATTCGGGCGGCCTTGCGCTGCGCGGGCGGTGCCCGCCCGACTGGCGAGGCCGTGGTGGTACATGGTCCGATCCGGATCGGACCTGGAGTGGCGCGAGGTGACGGTGGAAGGGAGGGCCGTCCACCTGACGCCGAAGGAGTACGACATGCTCCACTACCTGCGGACCCACATCGGCAAACTGGTGACGCACACCGCGCTCCTGCGGGCTATCTGGGGGCTGGAGTACGCCGACGCCCGCCCGTACCTGCACGTCTTCGTGGGGCAGTTGCGCCGCAAAATCGAGCCGGAACCCGCGCACCCGCGCTACATTTTCACCGAGCTGGGCGTCGGCTACCGGCTGGCCGACGCTTAACGGCAGCCTTCTCTCGGAGAACAGCTGCCACGATGCGCCCCCCTTGCACGGCCACGTCGAACGCCCCGACGTCGTGCTGCGTGACGACCTTGTCGCCGCGACTCACCAGATCCAGCACGACACCACCTCGTCGCTGATTCCTGGCCTGCGCCAAGCACGATTGTAGACCGCACGCCCCCGCTGCAAGCAGTTCGACCAGAGTAGCCCGTACCCGCGCGCGGTGTTCCACGCTGGTCATGGAACGCCACACCCGGACCGGGCCGGTCGGTCCTGCGGGGACAAGCTACTTGCCGCCAACGGCCTCCGCATGGCCCGACTTCAGCGATGCGTAGACGGCATCAATGACGCGCATCTGCGCGATGCTGTTCGCCGGCGAGATCCGGTGCGGCGTCCCGTTGTCGATGCAATCTTGCATGTGCTGAAGCTGCAACCAGAACTGATCGGTCGCCTCGAACGTCTCGACGGTGCGGTTACGCTGCCGGTCGAAGACCTCCAGCGTCGTCGCCGTGCCCAGGTTGTCGCCCCAGGCGTTTTCGATCCGCAGCGAACCCTCGCTGCCCATCACCTCGGCCACGTGGCGCGGGCCGGCCTGCCAGGACACGCACCATTCGGCGGTTCGGCCGCCCGAGAATGTCGCCATCGCGACGACGTGCTCGTCCACGTCGGTCGGCCCCCAGTTGCCGAACGCCTGCACCGTTTCCGGCTCGTCGTCCAGCGCCCAGCGCAGTTGATTGATGCAGTAGCAGCCGATGTCGTAGGTCACGCCGCCACCGACCGCCTTGTGGAAGCGCCAGTTCTTGGCCGGGTCGCGGTCTTCCGTCGCCGTGACGGACATCATCGCGTTGCGGACGTGCCGCACCTCGCCGATGCGCCCCGCACGGATCAACTCGATAGCCCGCAGATGAATCGGCTGGTGGCGCAAGCGGAACGCTTCGGCCAGCAGCACGCCATGATCCGCTGCCATCTTCGCCATCGCCTCGGCCTGCGGCGCGTCCATCGCGAGCGGCTTTTCGCAGAGGATCGCCTTGACCAGGCCGGAGCGCGCCAGCTGCTCCACGATGTCGGCGTGGTAAACGCCCCAGGTAGCGATAATCGCCAGGTCGGCCTGCTCGCGCTGGAGCATGGTGCCCAGATCGGTGTAGCGGCTCTCAACCGCGAAGCGGTCGGCCAGGGCGTCGGCGGCCTCGCGCCGCACGTCGCAAACGGCGACCAGTTCCGCACCGTCCAGGTCGCGGACGGCAGCAGCGTGACGGTAGGCGATAGCGCCGGTACCGACCAGCATCACTCGCATGGATCTACTCCCAATCAGCTTCATGCTGAACCAGGGGAGGATACTCCGGACCGTATCAGGGCGTGGCGGGGCGGGGCGCATGTCGCCCTGCCGGCCGGAGTGGACCGATCACCGGTCGCGGCGACGGATGCCTGTCAGCACGGCCGAGTACCGACTGAGCAGCAGCCCCGTGAGGCGCAGCCGGCAGCAGCATCGGGTCGTTGCGCTCGGCGGCAGCGACGGCGTCAGCCACCACCTGCTCGCGGCGCTCAGGCTCTCTGCCCTGGAATCTCCCGGGCCGCCGCCTCGCTGGTCGGGCGCAGGGCACGTTCGGTGACGAGCAGTTGCAGACGGCGCGGCACCAGCCCGGCCAACCCCAGGAGCACCCGGTTCGTCAGGCCCGGCACCACCAGCGGTGCCCCCTTCTCGAAGGCTCGCAATGCATCGGACACCACCTGTTCACGCGACAGATGCCGGCTGGTAGACATCCCGGGGATCGTGTCCAGCGCCGAGCCGCCGGCCCGCTGGCCAAAGCGTGTCTCCGCTACCGGGCCGGGGCAGACGGCCAGCACCCGCACGCCCTGGCCGCGCACTTCCGCCCAGAGCGCTTGCGAGAAGCTGTTGACGAACGCCTTTGTCGCGCCGTAGACCGCGAAGTGCGGCAGCGGCTGCAGGCCGGCCACAGAGCTGGTGTTGATGATGCCGCCGGAGCCGCGCACCAGCATCGCCGGCAGGAACTGGCCGGTCACCGCCACCAGCGCTTCAACGTTCACGCGGATGATGCCGAGCAGGTCGTCAAGCGGCAGCTGCGTGAACGTACCGTTGTACCCGGCCCCGGCATTGTTGACCAGCAGATCGGGCACCAGACCGAAGCCGTCCACCGCCGCCTTCAGCCGCTCGGGGGCGTCTCGCTCGGCCAGGTCGATGACGACGCGCTCCACGCGGACGCCGTGCCGCGCCGCGACGGCCTCGGCCACGTGCTGCAAACGGCTCTCGTCGCGCCCGGTCACGATCAGGTGCATGCCGCGCGCCGCGAGTGCCTGCGCGAATACCTCCCCGATGCCGGACGACGCGCCCGTGATAAGCGCCACGCGCCCGCTACCCAGTACCTGATCGTGCTGCTTTCGCTGCGTGCTCACACGGACTCCCTCTGACGCGGCTCGACGGGCAAATGGTCACACCGGCGCGTCGCACACCCGGATCGCACGGACCGGGCCACGGCCGCCCATACCGAGCCGCCCATACCGAGGCGCCCATACCGAGTGTACGACGATCTCCCGAGGTCGCCATGCCCCTTCGGCGCACCACGGGCGATGAAAACCGGGTGCTTCTCCCCCTCTCCCGCAAGCGGGAGAGGGGGTCGGGGGGTGAGGGCTGCGGCCCGCCCACCGTCATTTTCGAGGGAGGCCGGCTGTCCGTCGCGCGACAGCGGCTCAGTCGCGCGGCTCCCCTTCGAGGTAGGTCGTCACGTCGCGGTAGAAGGTCGTGTGGTCCCACGGTGCGGCGCACAAGACCCGGGCCGCTCGCCCCTCCAGGTTGATGACCGCGTGGGGTGTATTCGGCGGTATCCGCACCGTGCGCTCTGGCCCCACGACGATGGTCTCGTCGCCCAGGCGGAAGCTCAACGACCCTTCCAGCACCACGAACACCTCAACAATCGGGTGCTGGTGCAGGGGGATGGCCGCGCCCTGGTGAAAGGTCAGCTCCTCAAGGAACAGTTCATGCACGCCATCGTTCGGCCCGATGAAGCTGCGCCGGAACATGCCCGGCCGCGTCGGAATCTCCGCAGGCTCGCCTAGCCAGCGAACATGCTCAACGGTCAGCGCGTCGGGCGAGACGGCAGGCGCGGCAGCGGGCGGCGCCTCGTGCGCGGCAGCGGGGCGGTCGGCGTCGCTCACGGTCGGTGTCCTCCCTGGCGGGCCAGAAGGCCGTCTGCTGTCGATGGTAGCACGGCCCTCCGCACACTGGTCCGTGACACCTTACGGTTTCAGCACCTTCGCATCCGGGCTGCCGCCGTCCCGTTGGGTCATGGCGGGTCGTTGTAGACCAGCGGTGGCAGCCGATCACTCGCCCTGACAGCCACCCACCTACCTGAAGGACACTGTGTCGCCGCGAACGAAATCGGCATCAGCCCGGCATTTCCGTCGCCCAGCGCAACTGCCCAGGAGGAGTGTCTCGGGCAGCGGTGGGAGGTTGACAGTTGGTGGGCCGGGTGGGCACCATCGTGGAGTGGACCGAGAGAGGCTTCGTGAGGAGACGCTGAGGGCGTATCAGCAGAGTGCGGATGCGGTCGTACGGCTGGTGGAACGCCTCGTCGCGACGCTGGCGGAGCAGGTGGCGAGTGTGGCGGCCCGGGTGACGGTGATGGAGGCCGAGAACGCGGAGCTGCGAGGACGGCTCGGGACCGACAGCCACAACAGCAGCAAGGCGCCATCGTCGGATGGGCCAGAGAG
>JBBQBU010000104.1:0-14291 GCA_038318015.1 Chloroflexota bacterium
AGGGGGCTGGGCAGAACGCCGCGCGATGGGTAGCATGACGTAAGCAGAATTGAGTCGAGCAGGTGCTGCCCGTGGACGCGATGAACGTTGGGGTGTGTCAGTGTGGTCGGTGCCGGGCCGAGGAGGAGCACTCGGATCGGAGGCTGCATGAGCAGATGAATCTGCTCATGAGTCGGCTGGACGAAGGGCAGCGTCGGTGGTACGCCGCCGTGGAGGCGACGCGGCTGGGGCATGGGGGAGTGCGGCTGGTGGCGCAGATCACCGGTCTGGACGAGAAGACGATCCGGCGAGGCCAGGAGGAAGTCGCCGGGTCGCTCGCGGACGTGCCGGTCAAGCGCCAGCGACGGCCTGGGGGTGGTCGGCCGCCGGTCGAAAAAAAGATCCGGCCATCCTGACGGTGTTGCAGGAGGTGGTCGAGCCGGTCACGGCCGGAGACCCGATGAGCGAGCAGAAGTGGGTCCGCATGAGCCTGCGGGAACTGAGTCGGGAACTGAGGGCAACTGGGCATCCCGCGAGCCCACCAACGGTGCGTCGGTTACTCGACGACCTTGGGTATCGGCTGCATGCGAACACGAAGCAGCTTGAGTCGCGTGCGACGCATCCGGATCGGGATCTGCAGTTCGAGTACATCGCCGAGCAGCGGCACGCGTACACGACAGCCGGGCACCCGCAGATCAGCATCGACACCAAGAAGAAGGAGCTGATTGGCAACTTCAAGAACGGTGGGCAGGTCTGGAGTCGGGTGGCCGAGGCGGTCAACGCGCATGACTTTCCGGGCGACGCGCTGGGCCGAGCGGTGCCGTATGGGATCTACGATCTGACCCACAACCGTGGCACGGTCGCCGTGGGGCAGTCGGCTGATACGCCGCGGTTCGCGGTCGATGTCCTCGCGGAGTGGTGGGTGGGTGAGGGGAAGCCCATGTTCCCCGGGGCCAGCGATCTCCTGATCCTGGCAGATGGGGGTGGGAGCAACAGCGCACGCTCGCGGGTCTGGAAATGGCAACTGCAAGAGGAGCTGTGTGACCGCCTCGGCTTGACCGTCACCGTCTGTCATTATCCGCCTGGCTGCTCGAAGTGGAACCCGATCGAGCATCGGCTCTTCGGGCCGATCAGCTCGAACTGGGCCGGCCACCCGCTCTCCACCTGGGACACCATGCTGGGCTACCTGCGTGGCACCAAGACCGACACCGGGTTGACTGTCCGTGCTGACCTTCACGACGGCGTCTACAAGACCGGCGAATCCGTCTCCAATGCTGACATGGACACCCTCAACCTCGAACGTCACCCTGTCTGCCCAGCCTGGAACTACACCCTGCGACCCCGTCTGACTCCCGGTCCCGACATCTTCGCTACCGACCCAAGTCGGGAACTTATTCTTTGACGACCCCTAAAGTACTGGTCGAGCACCTGCTGGAACAGGGGTTCGGCGGGAGCGGCTCGCATGAACAACGTCATGGAAGAGCGCAGCTTCTCCGCGTCGATGCCGCCAAAGATCTGCTCCGCGCTCTGGCTCGTCACCTGGGCTACGAGGCCCGCGCACTCATGCAGGCGCGGCCCGAGTACCGGGTGCTCCAGATACGCCTTCGCCTCATCCAAGGACGAGATGGCGTACCGTCGCGACATCGCACTATGCCCGAGGCCGGCGATTTGCGGGAACACGTACCACATCCAATGACTGGTCTTGCGGCCACGACGCAGTTCGTCGATGACACGGGCATACGTACCGTTCGCGTTCTGAGCATCGACGAAGCGCTCAAGGTCATATGAGTGTGTCACCGTCGTCTCCTCTCTGGCCGCTGCTCTATTCGCCCAGGCCCAGCCCGAAACCGGCCCGCCGACCGAGCGAACGGTGCATCCGTATCCGGCAGTTGGCGCGCCATCGTCGAACTGGACGGCAGCACCGGCGTGATGACAGTGACGCGAATTCTTCCACGCCGAGATGCATACCGGTAGCTATGCGGCCCCGACGTAGCTGCGCGGACTCACGGCTACGTGCTGGCTTTGCCCTTCGAGAACTTCTGGAGCAGCGCGCTGTCGAAGCTGTAGCTGGTCTGCTGGCGTTCGTGGTGCCGTTCAAGCGCAAGGTCGATCAGGCGGTCAACCAGCGCTGGGAACGGGACGCCGCTCGGCTCCCACAGGTAGAACGAGAGGGAACCGGGCATCGTGTTGATCTCGTTCACGGCGATGCGCCCGCTGTGCGGGTCCACCAGGAAGTCAACACGGGCGAGGCCGGCGCAGTCCACCGCCCGGAACGCCTCGACGGCCAGCCGCTGCACTTCTGCTGTCAGTTCCGGGTCAATCGGGGCCGGGATGCGCCGTGTCAGGGAGGCCATGCCCCCACTCTCGCCGCCGCTGCCTTTGCCCTTACCGCCGCCACGCAGGTATTTGTCCTCGTACGACAGGATCTCGGTCCAGGCAATCGGCTGCTCGCAGATGGACGCCTGCGGATCGTCGTTGCCCAGTACCGAGCAGTTGACCTCAATGCCGCCCTCGAACGCCTCTTCTACGAGCAAGCGGCGGTCATAGTGGGCGGCAACCTCGATGGCGTTGAACAGGCCGGCGCGGTCGCTGGCCTTGCTGATGCCGATGCTGGAACCGAGGTTCGCCGGCTTCACGAACAGCGGATAGCGCAACGTCTGCTCGATCTCGTCGGCTACGGTGTCGGATGCCGTCTGCCAGCGCTTGCGCGTGAACCACAGATAGTTGACGACGGGGAGGCTCTGCGCCTGGAACGCCGCCTTCATAACAATCTTGTCCATGCCCACCGCCGACCCGACGACGCCGGCCCCGACGTACGGTATCGCCACCAGTTCCAGCAACCCCTGAAGCGTGCCATCTTCGCCGTAGGTGCCGTGGATGACGGGGAACACCACGTCCACCACCGTCACGCGCGTCCGCTTCGCCCCGAGCGGCCCCGGTTCCTCCATAAACAGGCGGTTCCCGAACGGCTCAGGGCGGAAATAGACCGGCCGGCAGCGGCTCATCAGCCCCGGCATGTCCTTGTAGCTGTCAATGCGGCGCAACTCCGCGCCGGTCAGCCAGGTGCCCTCTTTGGTGATGTAGATCGGGAGCGGCTCGTAGCGGCGTGCATCCATCGCATCCATCGCCTGGATCGCGGAGATGATCGACACTTCATGCTCAACCGAGCGGCTTCCGAAGATCACCGCAACGCGCAGCTTTCGCCTCTGCTCCCTCATCGTCTCCCCATGTGCCGGGTCGCCTGATGGCGGCCGTCGGTGCGCCGAGCGACGCCGACCGGCCACTGAGGATGATACACAGCGTTCAGGCGTGCGCCGTCAGGGTTCGGGCTGACGGTCAGCGGCAGTGGCGCATGATCCGGGCAGGCTCATGGGGCCAGGAAGTGCCCGACCACCCGCGCGAACCGGCCCAGGTCTTCGGCATAGGCATAGTGCCCGGCACCGGGGAACACGACCAAGCCGGCATCCGGAATCAGCCGTTCCATCAACTGCCCATCCGACAGCGGCGTCGCGTCGTCATGCTCGCCCCAGATCAGCAGCGTCGAGGCGGCGATGCGCGGCAGCAGGCCGCGCAGATCCTCGTTGACGACGCGCACCAGCGTGCCGCGCATCGAGCCTGCGTGCCGGTAGTCATCGGAGCCGAATTGCGCGTCGAAGCGCTGGCGCAGTGGCCCCCCAAGCGGCCCGGCCAGGACCGGCGTCGCCAGGAGCCGGCGGGCCGTCTTGAAGCCGTAGACGCGTGCGTAGTAGCTGACGCCGCGCTTCGGGCGGATGCCGGACGCGTCGATCAGCACCAGACGGTCCACCAGTTCGGGATAGGTGGCCGCCACGATGATCGAGGTTTTGCCGCCGAAAGAGTGTCCGATGAAGCTCGCTTTGGTGATGCCGAGGTGCGCCATGAACGAGCGCACCAGCGCCGCATACTGGGGCGTCCCCCACGGTTCGGGCGGCGGGTCGCTGGCTCCGAAGCCGGGCAGATCCAGCGCAATGGTGCGGTAACTGCCGCGCAGGCACGCCTGAATGCTGGTGACCGTCTCCTTGTTCGCGCCCCAGCCGTGCAGCACGATCACCGGCGGCGCATCCTCCGGACCGTCCACACGGTACGCTAGCCGCAGCCCGTCAACGCGTGCGGCCCTCACCCCCGGCCCCTCACAAACGACGGGGCCCCTCAACTGCGATTGGATCCCCGTGTCTCCCGCAAGGGGGAGAGGGGGCTGGGGGGTGAGGGCCGCGCTGGAGGGCTGGGCCGCAGCCGCTTCCGCGTACGTGTCCGGCAGGTCGTTCTCCCAGAGCAGCACGTCGCCCGCCTGCAACAGCGTCCCCAGCCGGACGGTCGCCGCGTCGCGGTTCTCCACAACGTAGAGATGGTCGGCAGGGAAGCCGGCCGCCAGCAACCCCGCTGCAATCGGGCGGGTGCGGGCAGGGCCGACGAGAATCACCTCGTCGCAGACGGCAGCGGCGCGCTCGCCCAGCAAGCGATGCTCCGACTCTTCCTGCTCAGCTAGTTCGATCATGCCAGGCGTGACCAGCACCTTCTTGCCGCCCGGCAGTTCTCCCAGGACCGCGAGCGCCTCGGCCGCACCGCGCGGATTCGAGTTGTAGGTGTCGTCAATCACCAGCACACCGCCGGCACCACGGATCGGCTGAAGGCGGTGCTGCACCGGCTCAATGCCACGCGCGGCAATCGCAATCTCCGTCAAGGTCATACCGAGCGCCAGCGCCGCGCCGGTCGCTGCCAGCACGTTCATGACGTTGTGCCGCCCGAGCAGGCCGACCTGCACGCCGACCTCGCCGTGCCCGTCCACCTCAATGGTGAAGCTCAGGCCGGCGCGCGTCGTCTGCACGTCGCGCGCCCGGACCTGCGCGCCCGGCTCGATCTGGCCGTAGCGCACGACGCGCAGGCCGCGCGCCGCCGCCCGGTCCCCCATGGCGCGCACGAGCGGGTCGTCCTGGTTGATGATCGCCACGCCATCAGCCGGCAGCGCGTCGATCAGTTCTTCTTTGGCTTGCGCGATGCGCTCCATCGTCTTGAAGCGCTCCAGATGCTCCGGGCCGATGGTCGTCAGGATGCCAACGCGCGGCTCAACGAGGTTGCAGAGGAAGCGGATGTCGCCCGGCACGTAATCGCCGAGTTCGGCCACGAAGACCTCGTGCGACGGCTCCAGTTCCTCGCGGATGACCCGGCTGATGCCCATCGGCGTGTTGTAGCTACCGGGCGGCCGCAGCACGCTCCAGCGCCCCCCCAGGATGGTGGCGGTCAACTCTTTGGTGCTGGTCTTGCCATACGAGCCGGCGACGCCAACAACGGTCGGCCCAAGCGCACGCAGCTTTCGGCGGGCGTCAGCCAGGTAGTAGCGGCGGAATCCCTCTTCAACCGGCCAGAGTAACAGGTTCGCACCGGCGGCCAGCAGCGGCGACAGCAGGCTCGCGGCGGCCGTGCCGAGCAGCAGCGCCGCGATGGCCTGTGGACGGCTGCCAGGACGCAGCGCACACACGGCAGCCGGCAAAGCGGTGAGGGTCATCGTCAGCAGACCCTGTCCGGCCAGCAGGCGGCGGGCACGGGCGGTCAGCACCAGCGGCTTGGTGGCCTGGCCGGGCCGCGCAGCCCACCAGAGGCTCACCCCAAGCGCCCCCCAGGCAACACGCCCGAGCGGTGACGCCCCGATGCGCGTACCGGCAGCAAGGTCCAGCCCGGCCAGCGCCGCGACGCTCGCCCCGGCGGCGAAACTCGGCACAGTCGCCCAACGGTCCCGTTGCTGGACGCTCCAGTGCAGATAGCGGCCGGTCTGGTACCCCTCTAACTGGAGCAGGTGCAGGCTCCGCAGTTGGAGCCGGGCCAGATACGCGGCCCAGGTCGCAGCGCCAGCGCTCAGGAGGGCCGCACCGCCGAACCGGGCAAACTGAGGCAGCCGTGAGCGCCGACGCGGGAGTTGTTCAACAGTCACGCGGCGGATGGTACGGATGCCCGAGCGTTGCGCGCCAGCCGGCGGCGTCTCACTGCACCGACTGTGCGTGCCCGACGGCGCTGCCTGCGATACAGTGATGAGATCGTAGCAGCGGCGGGAGGCGACGATGCGGCGACTGACAGGCGGCGTAGCCCGTAACGTGGCACGCGGCATGGTGCGCGGTGCGGCCACGCGGTTCGTGCGGGTGGCGCTGGCGGTCGGCATGATTGGGGCGGCGCTATTGCCGCAACCGGCCTTCGCGGATGGCGCGTGGCTGGACGACGCGGCTGTCACCTGGAACACGGCGGGGATGCCACTGCCGCGCCCTCAGGAGCATCGAGGCGGCGGCGAAACTGATCCGCGCTGTGCCGCGCAAGCACGCCCGGCCGAGACGGACCAGGACCGCGCCGTCATAGCGGCTGGCTGGACGCTTTTCGCGGGCTACTCTGGCGGCTGGGGCGTCCAGATCGTGCGGGGGTTGGCCGGCTACGACGGCATGTGCCGCCCGGTCGAGTACCAGTCGTTCGTGTTCGTGGACGGGCAGTTCGCGGGCACCATGTCGCCCATGCCGATGGACTCGCGTTCGGACGGCGCGCTGTCGGAGTTCGACTTCTGGGGGCCGGACCGGATGACGGCGCAGTACAACCGGTACACGCCGCAGGACGCGCTGTGCTGCCCGTCCGGGCGCTCCATCGTGCAGTTCAAGGTTGAGCGCACGCCGGGCGGCCCGGTCCTGGTCAGAGGGAACACCAGCACCCAGCCGACCGGTGCCGCCGTCAGGCCGCCGGCCGCACCGCCAACCGTGCCGCCGCCGGCCGGGCGCGCGTCCGTGCCGGCACCCGCCCAGGTTCCTCCCTCGCGCTGATGCCGGTGGACAATGCTGTGCTACCGGTCTTGCGTGGTCGACGGGTGGTGCTGCGCCAGCCGATCGCCGGCGATGTTGCCGCGCGCCTGTCCGTGTCCCTGGACGCTGAAGATCATCGCATGTACGGCGGCTCAGGCGAGCCATTGCCTCTCAGCCGCCGGGAGGTCGCGGCACCGTTCGACGCGTATAGCCGGCAAAACCTGGCCCACACCAGGATGTTCGTGATCGCGGCAACCGCAATGCCGGATGGCGAACTCAGCCCCGACGCTGACGGACACTGCATCGGCACGATTCGGCTGCATGGCATCGTTGCTGCTGACCGGCGGGCGCGGCTCGCCATCGGCATCTTCGACCATCGCTTCTGGTCGCGCGGCTATGGCTCAGAAGCGATCCGGCTGCTGCTCGGCTACGCATTCTCGACGATGGGACTTCACCGCGTGGACCTGCGCGTGCTGGCCTACAACACCCGTGCAATTCGCGCCTACGAACGGTGCGGCTTCGTCCGCGAGGGCAGCGAGCGTGAATCCACGCTGGTAGACGGCGTCTGGCACAACGACATCATCATGGGCATCCTGGAGCACGAGTTCCGCGCTACACCGACACAATAGCGCGCCGCAGCATGTGCGGCGCACCCCCCCGGTCAACCCTGTGGCGGCCAGTCCTGCGCGCCGTGCCGCACCCGCAGAATTTCGGCTACACGGCCTCGGAGTCGGTAAACCACGATGTACGGTGATCGCGACACTATCAATTCGCGAGTACCTACCAGCTCGCCAACTCGTCCGATATCAGGCTACTCCACCAGAAATTGGGCGGCAATACGTAGCCGCGTGAGCATTGCGGCAGCGCTGGCAAGATCGTCCCGCGCGATGTATTCCCGGATACTGCGAAGGTCGTCGAGCGCCTGTCTTGACCACCTGACGCTCATCCCGGCTGTGGAAGCTCGTCGGGCGTGCCCCAGCTTTCCATCCAGGCCATAGCCTCTTCATGAGAGTAGGTCGGGCCACCTGCGTCGAGTTCAGCGATGGTGGCTTCAGTCATCGCCAGTTCGCGTTCATGAGAATGTAGATAGCCAGTGAGAGCCTCGCTCACGTACCTGGACATGTCCCAGGTCGTGCGGCTGGCCAGTTCGCTGAGCCGTTCGACGAGCGCACGCGGCAATTCGACGGTCAACGACACCATGTCGGTTGTGTGGGCCAGGTCGGACTCTTCATCGATGGAGGACATGCACGTAGCATATCAGACGATTGACAGCCCTGGACATTCGGGCACGTGTCCAGTTCGGTCAGGGGCGGGCGTACTTCGGCAGCGAGATCATCGACAGGTGCGTGGTGCCGTCGTAGAAGCGCAGGACGGCGTCCAGGCCGCGCTCACCGAGGATGCGGTCAATGTAGGTGGCCGGCAGCGAAACCGGGTCGCGGACCGTGCTGGCCGTCAGGAACGCCCAACTGTCCTTGAAAAACGGTACTTCCGCGCGGTACTTCCGCACGATCGGGAAGACCCGCGACAGTGTGGCGGCGATGCTGTCCTGCCAGGACGTGCGCCCCGGCCCGAATGTGTACGCCTGCAACACGATGATGCCGTTGGCTGCCAGCCGAGACGCCACCAGCCGATAGAACCCCTCCGAGTACAACTCCCCGATAGGACCGTCCTCGCTTGGGTCGGTCAGGTCGATGACGATGACATCGAACCACTCGGTGGAGTCGCGCAGGTACGCCAGCGCGTCACCAATCACCACGTCGGCGCGCGGGTCGTCAAAGGCTCCCTGGTGCATCTCGGCCAGGTGTTCGCGGCAGAGGTCCACCAATTCGCCGTCGATGTCCACCATCACCGCTCGCTCGACGCTCGGATGTCGCAGCACCTCACGGAGCGTCGCCCCCTCGCCGCCGCCGGCGATGAGCACGCGCTTCGGGGCAGGGTGCGCCACGAGCGCGGGGTGCACCAGCGCCTCGTGATACACAAACTCATCGGCCACGGCGGACTGCGGCGCGCCGTCCAGGAACAGCGCCCGGCCGAAGGAGCGCGTCTCAACGATCTCGACATCCTGAAAGGCCGTCTGGGCGCGCGCCACGACCCGCGTGATCTCGTACGAGCCGCGCTCGCCCGGCATGATGTCGAACTCACGCCAGCCGGCGGTGGGTTCTAGGTTCTGGGTTCCAGGATCCAGGGGACCGGACGTCGCGTCCACGTCATTCATCGCACTGAACCCCCAGAACATGGTACCCAGCACCCGCCTCGCTACCGGCCCGCCATGTTCGCGTTCTTCTTGGCACGGGCGCGCTGCGTCGCGTCCAGGAGGCGCTTGCGAATGCGGTAGGTCTTCGGCGTGACCTCCAGCAGTTCGTCGGCGGCCAGGAAATCGAGCGACTCCTCGAGACTGAAGCGAATCGGCGGGGTCAGCCGCACCGCGATGTCCGAGGTGGACGACCGGATGTTGGTCATCTGCTTCTCGCGGCAGACGTTGACGGCCAGATCGTCGTCGCGCTGGTTGATGCCGACGACCATGCCCTCGTAGACCTCCATGCCCGCCTCAACCATCGTGTTGCCGCGCCCCTGGGCCTTCGCGATGCCGAAGGTCACGGCCGTGCCGCCCTCAGATGCGATCAGCGAGCCGTTGCGGGTCGCCTGCAACGGGCCGCGCATCGGCTCGAAGCCGAGCAGGACGCTCGACATCTGGCCCTCGCCCCGGGTGATGGTCAGGAAGGCGTTGCGGAAGCCGATCAGCCCACGCGTCGGAATCGAGTACTCCAGCCGCACGCGGCCCGAGCCGTCGTTCTCCAGGTTCGTGAGCTGCGCCTGCCGCGACGACAACTGCTCAGTCAACCCGCCGATGTTCTCCTCGGTCGTGTCCACCGTCAACTGCTCAATCGGCTCCTCGGTCTTGCCGTTCACCTGCTTGGTGATGGCGCGCGGTCGCGAGACTTCGAACTCGTAGCCTTCGCGGCGCATCGTCTCGACCAGGATGGCAAGGTGCAACTCGCCGCGCCCGCTGACCAGGAACACGTCGGCACTGTCCGTCTCCTCGACGCGCAGGGCCACGTTCGTCTCAAGCTCGCGCCAGAGCCGTGCCCGAAGCTGGCGGCTGGTGACGAACTTGCCTTCTCGGCCAGCCAGCGGCGACGTGTTGACGCCGAACGTCATCTGCACCGTCGGCTGCTCAACCTCCAGGCGGGGTAGCGCTTCGGGGGAATTTGCCGGCGTCACCGTGTCGCCGATCTGGACGCCTTCCAGGCTGGTAATCATCACGATGTCGCCAGCCAGCGCCTCTTCAACGGGCACGCGGTGAAGCCCCTCGAAGCGGAACACCTGGCTGCCCCGCTGCGGGATGGCGGTGCCCTCGGCAGTCAGCACCACCAGCGCTTCACCCGCCGTGTAGCGCCCGCGAGCGACCCGCCCGATGCCAGTACGACCCTTGTACTCGTCGTAGCTGATGGCCGTGACGAGCATCTGGAAGCCGCCGTTCAAGTCGGCAGTCGGCGGCGGGATGTGCGCAACAATCGCCTCGAAGAGCGGGGCCAACGAGGGCTGCATCTGCTCAGGCGACGTGCCAGCGTGGCCGGCCCGCGCGTTGGTGTAAATGACCTCGAACTCTAGCTGGTCTTCGTGGGTGGCAAGCTCCAGGAACAGGTCCTGCACCATGCTCAGCACCACGGCCGGGCGTGCGCTCGGGCGGTCAATCTTGTTGATGACCACCAGCGGGCGCAGCTTCAACTCCATCGCCTTCGTCAGCACGAAGCGCGTCTGGGGCATCGGGCCGTCAACCGCGTCCACCAACAACAGGCAGCCATCTGCCATATTCAGCACACGCTCGACCTCGCCCGAGAAATCGGCGTGGCCCGGCGTGTCGATGATGTTGATGGTGGTGCCGCGAAACTGGACGCCGGTGTTCTTCGAGAGGATCGTGATGCCCTTCTCGCGTTCGAGGGCATTCGAGTCCATAATCAACTCGCCGACCGCCTGATTCGCACGGAAGATGTTGCTCTGCTTGAGCATGGCATCAACCAGCGTGGTCTTGCCGTGATCGACGTGGGCGATGATGGCGATGTTGCGAAGATCGTTTCGGACCGTCTGAGCGGTGGTATCTGCAAGTGTGTTGGACAACATGGCCTCCGGGAAACGGCAACCGTCGGCTACGCGGCCCGGCTGACGATGACTACAGGCGACTTCTGGTACGAGACGGACGGCTGACACAAAAAAGGCGCGGCCCAGACAGGCCGCGCCAACAGCGGTTGCGACGCCACTGGTCAGTATACCAGAATCCCGGGCCTGTTCGGGTCGTTGTCGCGGCGCGGACCGTGCGGCGCACTGCGAATTCTCACGCCGTCGTGCGTTCTTGGGGCGCCTCGTCCAGTATTCAAGGGAGGCCGGTTGCCGTGCTGCCGTCCAGTACGTCAGACTCTCATGTCGTCGCTTGCATAGTGCAGGTGTAGTACAGCAGGCCATCCTACAACGGTCCATTTCGGCTAGGCCGCTAGCAGGGGCGCGCGCCCGACACAGTGCCGGATGCTGCGCTAGAACCGAATGCCCATGCCGGGTGTCCGCATACGACGCTCAGGCGTTCAAGACTGGTGCATATGATTCGACCATCTCGCGTCTTCACCGTCGTACCGACGGTCCCACCGGCGCTCGCCACGCTCGTTGATCTCGCGTACAATTTGCGCTGGACCTGGGATCATCAAACGGCTGGCCTGTTTCGACGCCTGGACCCGGCTCGCTGGGAGGCCACGAATCACAACCCGGTCTTGCTGCTGCGGTCCACGGATCAGGCACGGCTGGACGACGCGGCGCGTGATCCGGGCTACCGGCGCGAACTGGCCGGTGCGGCTGCCGAACTGAGCGCCTACCTGGATGTGGATGCCGACGAACTGGCGAGCAAGCCGCGCGTCGCCTACTTCTCCGCCGAGTTTGGGCTGGCCGAGTGCCTGCCGATCTACTCGGGCGGCCTGGGCGTCCTGTCCGGCGACCATCTGAAGTCGGCCAGCGACCTGAACCTGAACCTCACGGCCATCAGCCTGTTCTATAAACATGGCTACTTCCTCCAGCGGCTGCGGCCAGATGGCTGGCAGGAAGAGCAGTACCCCGAAAACGAGCCGATCAACTTGCCGGTGCGGCCCGCGCTCGACGCGGCGGGCCAGCAGATCCGGCTGGCCCTGGCGTTCCCCGGCCGCGACGTGCACGTCCAGGTCTGGAGAGTCCAGGTCGGGCGCATCTCCCTGTTCCTGCTCGACGCGGACCTGGACGAGAACACCCCTGCGGACCGCGCCATCACCAGCCGGCTGTACGGCGGTGACCGCGACATGCGGATTCGGCAGGAGTTGCTGCTCGGCATTGGCGGGCTGCGGGCGCTGGACGTGCTCGGGCGACGGCCGGAAGTCTGCCATCTGAACGAGGGGCACTCGGCGTTCCTGACGCTCGAGCGCATCCGGCAATTGATGGGCGAGCAGGGGCTGAGCTTCGATGAGGCGCGGGCGCTGGCGTCGTCGGGCATGGTCTTCACCACGCACACGCCGGTCGCTGCCGGCCACGATGCCTTCGAGGCCGGCACCATCGACTACTACCTGGGCGACTACTACCGCGAGCTTGGTCTGTCGCGGTCGGATTTCATGTCGCTGGGTCGGCTGCACCCATCCGACGAGGCTGAGCCGTTCTCGATGACCATCCTGGCGCTCCGGCTGGCGGCCCGCAGCAACGGCGTGAGCATGTTGCACGGCCACCTCTCGCGGCGGCTCTGGGGCGGCGTCTGGCCGGGGCTGGCCGAAGAGGAGGTTCCGACCGGCAGCGTCACCAACGGCGTCCACGTCAAAACCTGGCTTGCGCCGGATTTTGACGACCTCTACGAGAACATGAAGACGCTGACCGAGTGGAACGGGTCGCTGGAGTCCACGCCGCGCGTCAAGGCCATCGACGATGTGCCGGCGCGCGACCTGTGGGACCGACACGAACGCCTGCGCGGTGAACTGGTGCACTGGGTCCGCGCGCGTCTGGCCTCGCAGTTGGTGCGACAGAACGCCGGCCCGTCCGAGATGAGCCGGGCGGTCGAGGCACTGGACCCACACGCGCTGACGATTGGGTTCGCGCGGCGCTTCGCGGACTACAAGCGGGCAACGCTGCTGCTGCGCGAGCCCGAGCGGTTGCTGCGGTTGGTCAACAATCCCGGTCGATCGGTCCAGTTCATCTTTAGCGGCAAGGCCCACCCGCACGACAACGGCGGCAAGGAGCTGCTGCGGCAACTGGTTGAGCTGTCCAAGCGACCGGAGGTGCTCGGCCGCATCATCGTGGTCGAGGAGTACGACATCGGCGTAGCCCGGCGGATGGTGCAGGGCGTCGATGTCTGGTTGAACACGCCCCGTCGCCCGCTGGAGGCCAGCGGCACCAGCGGCATGAAGGCCGTGGCGAACGGTGCCCTGCACGTCGGCACGCTCGATGGCTGGTGGGACGAGGCGTACCGGGCCGGCCTGGGCTGGGCCATTGGCGACCGCCGCCCGTACGACGATCCGAACTACCAGGACCACCTGGAGAGCATCTCGCTCTATGAATTGCTGGAACGCGAGATTGTGCCAATGTTTTACGACCGCGACGCCGCCGGCCTGCCGCAGGCCTGGATCAAGAGCATGCGGGCGTCGATGGGCGGCCTGACGGCGGTCTTCAGCACCGACCGCATGGTGTCGGAGTACCTGTCGCGCTTCTACGAGCCGGCCGCAAACGACATGCGCCTGCTGAGTGCGGACGGGCTGGCCCCGACGCGCGACGTGGCAGCCTGGGTATCGAAGGTGCAGGCAACATGGCCGAGCGTCCAGGTGGTGAGCGTGGCCGGGCTGGCTGACACGGTGGCGGCCGGCACGGAGCTACACGTTGAGGCCGACATTGCACTCGGCGGCCTCAAGCCGGACGAGGTTGACGTGCACCTTGCCTACGGCCTGATCGACGGCGAGGGCGTGCTGTCAAACCCGTCGCTGACACTCCTTGAGCCGTCGAAGGCAGCCAGCAGCAGTCTCCACTCCTACGCGGCGAAGGGCGTCCGCAGTGCACGGAGCGGCCGGCATGGCTACGCGGTGCGCGTGACACCGCGCCATCCGTCCTTGCCGATGCCGTACCCGCTCGGGCTGGTGCGCTGGAGCGACTAGAAGCGAAGGAGTCAGGAGTCAGGAGTCAGGGAAGTGTGACCGAGCCACAAGCACGAACCCATACCTTCACGGATGTGGTCGTCTGGCAGAAAGTACATTCCTGGGTACTCAGCATCTACTGGCTCACGGAGGCATTCCCAAAGCATGAGTAACTGCCTAGCAACAGCCGGTTGTGGGCTGCACCCAGAACGAGCACAACCGGTTGTGGTGCAGGGTCATGGGATGACGAGGGGGGACGACCGAGCTATAGATCTTCAGAAAACCTTCTGGAAAGTGAGTGAGCATCGCTGGCAGACTGGGGGCTACAAAACACACCCAGGAGCCAACGATGCTCGCAGTCAGCATACGGATCACGACGGAGACCCGCAAGGCGTTGGAGGAC
>JBBQBU010000105.1:0-14148 GCA_038318015.1 Chloroflexota bacterium
GCGTCCGTCGTTGGGCGTCGGACGGCTGACGATGGCCTATGACGGCGGTAGCTGGAACTTCACTTCCCAGTCGCAGCCGGTCGTTTGTACGTCCATGACATACGTGCCCGGCTTCACTGCGAACAGGGTCGTCTCACCATCAGCGGAACGGTCGTTCGCGGTGTTGACGTTGGTGAGGACGAGCAACTGCCCTGGGTTCTGGTCAGCAATCGGGCGCAGCCGGATGCCTACGTAGCAGCTTGAGCGGCCTCGCTGGAGCTTCGCTTCCCAACCCACAAGGTAATCACCGCCCAGCAACTGGAACGCCTTCGTCGTGGTCGTCTCGTCGCCATCAATGGTGATCGGCAGGTTCGAGATCGGGGTGGGCGACGTTGGGACGGTCGGCGGCGGTGGGGCCGAAAGCGTCGGCGGGATGGGCGCCGCCGCCGGAGCCGGCGCGACCGATGGCAGGGTGTTCTCCCAGGCCAGCCGAGTGCCGGTCGGGCGGCTCTCCAGCCCGTTCGGCCCGAAGAGCCAGGTTGTTTGCCCGTCGCTGAACGCCGTCACCAGATCGGTGGAACGGAACGTCATCATGCCGCGCGAGGTCGGCTGATTGATGTCGCCGCCGTCGTTTCGCGCCATCGGCCCGATGCACTCACCGGAGCGCTCGCGGCCAATCATGTCGCGCAGCATCAGAAACACCGGCCCAAGCTGGCAGGTGGGCGTGGTCTGGGCGAGGACGGGCCACGCCGACACGCTGCCTGCGAGGATGAGGCCCGCCAGCAGCAGGGATACGAAATGGCGCCGCATCGAGCCTCCGTGATCGCCGCATTCTGGCCGTCAGTCGGTCCAACGCGGACCGTCCTGCCTGCCACCGGGCGGGTTGCGCCATGAGGCTACTGCCTGACGTGCGTTCAAGGCAAGTCACAATTCGTCATGATCGCTCGGCGGTGACATCCGAGGCACAACAGCCGGTGACCTCATCTGGCCCGGCGAAGCGGCCCGCGCACTGCCATGGCAACGGCCACCAGCACCAACATCAGGCCGCTCACAACCTGAGAAACGGGCGCACCAAAGTTTGACGCCGCCGCCCCCAGTGTCAGGTGCCCGACCGGCCCGAACCCGACGCTCACCACCCACAGGCCCATCGCCGCGCCGCGCTCATGCTCGTCCGCGTACCGTTGGATGAGCGTCTGCCCGAGCGTGTCCATAATCGAGGCGCAGAAACCGGAGACGGCCAGCAGGAGCAGCGCCAGGGCGTAGAATGGGCTGACGGCCATCAGCAGCAGCGCCAGCCCGAAGGCTCCCGCAGAGACCAGGAAGACCAGCCCACCCCGCCCCTCTGCGTCGATCCGCGAGAGCACCAGCAGCCCGAGTGTGCCGCCGCCTGACCGAGTCGCCATCATCAGGCCGAGGCCCGCTGCGCCCACGTCGAACACGTCCCTGGCGAACGTCGGCAGGAGCGTCTGTGTTGCAAAGCCGAAGATCTCCGCCAGGATGATTGCCAGCGCCAGGATCGCCAGCAGCCGGTTGCGCAGGATCAGCGTTGCGGCTCGCCGGAGATCGGCGCCGGGCCGGCGCGTTGGTGCTGGTGCAGGCGCTTCCCCGCCACCGTCAGGCGCATCCGGCTGGCGTCGCGCCGCCGCGCTAACCGGTCCCGTTGCCGGGTTCACGCGCACCTGCCCGCTCCAGATCAGCGGCGTCACTGTCGCGACCAGCATGGCCCCGGCGATCAGCCCGAACGTCGGCACGTGTCCGAACTGCTGGAGGGTGTACCCGCCGATCAGCCCGCCCATCATGCTGAGCAGTTGTACGCCCAGACTCGTCAAGGCCATGCCGCTGGTGGCCCTGCCCGCCCGTACAAGGTCGTAGGCGTACGACTGCGTTGCGGTCATCCGCACCGTGTCGAGGGTGCCGTAGGCCACGCTGACCGCGATCAGGACCGGCGTCACCAGCCAGCCCATGCCGGCGACCCCGATGAGTACCAGCGTCAGGGCGACGGTGGCGGCGTTGGTCACGACCATGATCAGTCGGCGGTCGATGCGGTCCGCCAGCGCACCCGCCGGAATGCCCAGCACCATCTGCGGCGCCATCCGCGCGGCACCAACGACGCCCACCAGGAACGGCGAGCCGGTCACTTCCAGCGTGATCCAGCTCAGGACGAGCTGCGAGATAATGCGCCCGAACGAGCCGGACGACGCGCTGACCCACAGCCCCGCAAAGCCAGGAATCCGGAACGGCGCGGGCAGCAACGACCGCACTGCAACCATCGAGTCCGCCACAATCCTCCCGTGGGCACGGCAACGGGCCGGCATCTCTGGGCGTCCGGGCCAGCCTCCCAAGCCGGCCTGGACCTCGTGCGAGCGTTGCCAGGTGCCGCGCCACCGCGCCGCACGATAGCACGTTTGACCGGCGCGTTCGGCCGCCCACAGCAGGATGCCCCGCCCCCGATCTGGTGGGGCGGGGCATCTGGGGGTGTTGATAGTGTGCCTCCGGCCCGAGGCCGGGACCAAATGCGTCAGGCTGTAGCGGCCTTCAGGCTCTCCGGCATCGGCTTCTCGATCTTCACCGGCTTGACGTACTTCGCCACAAGGTCGGTCGTATTCGTCGCACTAAGCTGGTCGATCAGGAACTCGATCTTCGCCTGCAAGTCGTGGCCGATGCCCTGCGCGGACTCCTTCGGCAGGTTCCAGACCTGGTGCTTGAACGGCCCCCACATCTTCTTGCGGGCCTTGTAGACGAACTGCTCGTCTGAGTCCTTCTCGCTGCGCTCGGCGGCGAGGTTGTCGAAGCACCACTTCTTGATCTCTTCCTTCAGTTCGGCCGGGAAATGGCCGCCGTCCAGGGAGATGTTCTGGAACTCGGTGGCAAGGTGCACTTCGAGCGTGCCGTTGATCGGGAAATTGCCGAACGCCTCGGACGGCAGCGTGGACGCACCATGCTGGACCGCGCCGCCAAGCCCGTACTCGCGGGACACTTCGCCAAGCCGGCGCAGCGTCTCGAAGTCAATCTTGACCTGGGCGATGCTGCCGTCCGGTAGCACCACGCCACCGTGGCTGGTGCCGGTCTGCACGCTGACCTTACTCAGGCCGCGCTCGCCGCCGAAGTGCTCGGCGAAGCCGTCCAGGTACGTCCGCAGCTCCTCAACGGTGCTGTTGTACTTGCCGACCTCGCCGATCTCGCCGCCGATGGAGATCGTCACACCTTCCTGCTCAAGCTGGCGCACGAGGGCCGCCAGCTCAGCTGTGCGGGTGAAGTTGTGGTGCTGCTGGTCAACGAGCTTCTCCGGCTCTAGCGTCACCAGCGTGGAGGTGTCGATGTCGATGTTGCCGTAGCCCGCCGAGATCGCATCGCGGATCAACTCCCGCAGACCTTCGATCTCCTTCTCGGGATCGGCCTTATACCGCCCGGCGTTCGCCTGGTAGTGGTCGCCCTGCAAGAAGATCGGCCCGACGTGCCCCTCGCGGATCGAGGCGGCGGTGACAACGGTGGCGAACTCCTGGCAGTTCTGGCCGGTGTACCCCATCTCCGAGCGCGCCAGCTCAAAGATGAATGCGCCGCAGTTCTTCGCCTTCGCGGCCCGTACCAACGCGCGGGCGGTGTCGTAGGCCATGCCGCGAATGTTCACGGCCGGCACGGTGACGCGGTCGTACTCGCCGCGTGCGCGGGCCTGATACAGCCCGTCGATAGACGCCGACTTGACCCCGACTTCCCACGCGGCCTGCCAGATCAGCCAGTGCGCGGCTGCAGCCGTCTCGCCATCGCTGAAGACGGCGGTATGCACCAGCCGGTCGATGATCTCAGTTCGCAGAAGGTCGGGATTGGTGACGGTGACGCCGCCGTTCGCGACCTGGATCGCACCACGGACGGAATCCAACATCTCGGAGACACTGGCGTACTTCATTGCGGATGACTCCTCCTGCGCGTCAACATCGTCGCGAGTTGGTCAGTTATAGCAGAGGCTTCGACACGAGTCGGCCGCGCGATTCCAGGCTATTCCAGGCTACGGTGTGTGAGCGCACCGTTGATCGCCGCGTCGTGGAATCAACTCCACGCCTACGCTCGTAGTATCGCGCTGCGACGTACAGGCACGGTCGCTCGGCGCAGAGCAACACCTGATAGTAGAAGTAAAGTCCTGTCCTCGGCCCACCGTGCGGCGCTCGCATGGTGCGGGGCTGCTCCCGCGTTGCCCTGCCTCTTGCCTGACTCCTGATGGGGGCCGCTTGCTCCTGGTACACTGGTTTCGTCATGCCGACGTACTTTACGCTCGAAGAGGCAACGGCGCTGCTGCCGACGCTCCGTCCGATTCTGGAGCAGATTATCATGCTCCGTGCCCGCCTTGAGCACACCGAACATGATCTCGTCAGTTTGCACTGGAAGGCCCGCACCAACGGCCACGCCAATCATGAAGGCTCGTTCGGTGACGGGCAGTCGGCCCGCACGGAATTGATGGCTGAGATCAACGCCGAACTGGTGAAGATCCACGATCTCGGTGTTGAGTTGAAAGACCCCGAGCTTGGCCTGATCGACTTCCCGTCGTTGCGCGGCGACAAGGTGGTCTTCCTGTGCTGGCGGCTGAGCGAGGCGACCATCGGGTACTGGCACGATACCGATACCGGCTTCGCCAGCCGTCAACCCCTCTGACTGCTGCGCCTGCCCGCTGATGCACGTCGCCATTGATGCCCGCCTGCTCCACTACACGGCCGGCGGCATCGCGCACCACACCCGGAACCTGGCGCTGGCACTGGCAAAGGCCGCCCCGACGGACCGGTTCACGCTGTTGCGAAGCATCAAGCAGCACGGCGGTCGCGGGCTGCCCACCGCCGCCAACCTGCATTCGACCCCAGTGCTGACGCCGCCGCACCATCGCCTGGAGCAACTGACGCTGCCGCTGGAGGTGGCCCGCATGCGGCCGGACCTGCTGCACTGCCCGGACTTCATCCCGCCGTTTGTGCGGTCCTGTCCGGCCGTTGTCACCGTCCACGACGTTGCGTTCCTGCGCTACCCCGGGACGCTGACGGACGAGAGCCGACGGTACTATGGGCAGGTCCGACGCGCTGTCTTGCGTGCCGAGCGGACCATCGTCGTCTCTGAGGCGACCGCGCGCGACCTCGCGGATCTGCTGCCCCTGCCGACCGACCGTGTGCGCGTCATCCCGAACGGCCTCGACCCGATCTACCGCCGACCGGCCGACGCGGCGGCCACGGCCCATGTGCGCGCGCGGTGGTCGCTCGACCGCCCCTACGTCATGTTCCTGGGCACCCTAGAGCCGCGCAAGGACATCCCGACGTTACTGCGGGCGTTCGCGGCGGTGCGGGCGCGGCACCCTGATCTGCTGCTGGCGCTGGTCGGGCGGCGCGGCTGGCTGTACGAGCCGATCTTTGCGGCCATCGACGCACTGCACCTGACGGATGCCGTTCGCACCATCGAGGATGCGGCCGACGACGACCTGCCGCCGCTGTTCGACGGCGCGACGGCGTTCGCCTACCCGTCGCTGTATGAGGGATTCGGGTTGCCGCCACTGGAGGCGCTGGCGCGCGGCGTCCCGAGCGTGGTGGCCGACACCTCGGCCCTCCCAGAGGTCGTCGGGGACGCCGCGTTGCTGCACCCGCCCGGGGACCATGACGCGCTGGCTGCCGCGCTGCTGCGACTCATCGAAGACGAGCCGCTGCGGGCAACGCTGCGGGCGCGCGGGCTGATCCAGGCGGCACGGTTCACCTGGGAGCGCGCCGCCGAGCAGACGCTGGCGGTCTACTACGAGGCCATCCTGATGGGTCGCTGAGGCTGCCGTCAGGACGACGGTCGTGCGATATCATTGCTGTGAGCGACGGACGACCCAACTCAGCGACGGAGGGTGTATACGATGGCTATTGCCGATCAGACGACCGTCGCGGCGAAGGTACGCCGGTTCGCCAACTTGCTGGCTGACGAGCCGGCCGTCGAGCGCATCTGGTACCTCGCCGAGCCGCCGCGTGCGCCGTGGTCGAGCGCGTATGTGAGCGTCTGGGTGCAGATCGCGGACAACTCGGATGCGGTCAACCAGCGCGTGACCGATGCGATGCTGACAGTCTGGCCGCAGGAAGATCCGAACGAGGATATTCCAGACGACGCGGTGCAACTGTCCCCGACGACCTTTGTGCTTGACTGGTTACCCGACCGCAGCCTTGAGGAAGTGCTAGATCCAGAGACTGCGGTTGAGATCAACGTGCGCGGTCGCTGACAGTGCCTGTACGGCTCCGCAATGAGGCACTTCGGGCGTTTCGCGACGCTATCGACCGTGCACTCAGTTGTGTCACCGGCCTCCCGATCATTGCGCGACAGCGGCGCTCGTCCGATGTCGCAGTATTCGAGTTCGAGACGCCAGGCGAGTTCGTGCCGTTGCGTGGACCGCTCCGGCTGGGCCTGCGGGTGCGCCTGCGTGCTCAGATTGGCCCAGTTGATGCGTCCGCGCGGGCGTGGCAGGCCAGCATCGTCGCGTATCAGTACGCGCTGCTCGACAGCGACGGTCGCGAGTACCTAGCGTACCACTGGCACCCCGACAGTGTGTCGCACGTCACCGAGCCGCATCTGCACCTCGGGCCGGCCGCCCAGGTCGGGGTGCCGGTGTTGGTGGCCGCGCACCTGCCGACCGGTGCGGTCGGCCTGCCCGCTGTCCTGCGGCTGGCAGTGGAGGCGTTCAGCACGCGCCCGCTGCGCCGCGACTGGTCGGCCACGCTGGCTACGGCAGGGTCGGCTCTCGCCACCACCCTTGCCTGAGCGCGATTCCGCACCACTTCCGACACCGCGACTGTGTGATGTGGCTCGGGATCGGGCGGCGATCCCTTGCGTGGCAGGCGCGTCCCCTGGTATCCCCGTCTCTCGTGAAGGTGCTTTTTCTCACGCCGCGCGTGCCGTACCCGCTGGACGCCGGCACGAGCCTCCGGAACTTTCGGCTGCTGCAGTCAGCGGCGCGTGAGCATGAGGTTCACCTGTTGAGCTTCATGGACCGCCCGCTGCGGCCCGAACACCTGGAGGTGCTCCAGGGGGTGTGCGCGCGCGTGGAGCTACGCCCGGCCCCGCCTCATCCCCGGCTACAGCGGCTGACCCGCACGCTGACGGCCCCGTTGCCGGACATGGCGTACCGCCGTTGGTCGCCGGGGTTCGCGCAGGCGCTGGCCGAACTGCTGGCCGCCGAGCAGTATGACGTGGTGCAGGTTGAAGGTATCGAGATGGCGCGCTACCTGCCGCTCTGTCGAACTCCTGATCGACCGGTGCAGCGCGTGTTCTCGGAGCACAACGTCGAGTACCTGTTGCAAAGGCGGGCCTATCTTACCGACCGCACGGCCCCCCGCCGCTGGCCGAAGGCGCTGTACTCGCTGATGCAGGCGCGCAAGTTGGTCCGCTTCGAGGCGGCAGCGTGCGGCCTCGCGGATGCCACGCTGACCGTCTCTGACCAGGACGCGGCGGCCCTGCGCGCGTTGCAGCCGCGCGGCCGGTACCATGTCGTCCCGAACGCCATCGACCCGGCTGTCTACCCGCAGCGCACCGGCTGGCCGACGCGGCCGGCCGTGCTGTTCACCGGCACGCTGGACTACCGGCCGAACGCCGACGCCGTGCGCTGGCTCCTGGACGCCATCATGCCGGTCGTCTGGGAGACGGTGCCGGAGGCGCGCGTGTTCGTCGTCGGGCGTGGCCCGGCTGCCGATCTCGTGCGGCGTGGCCAGTCTGATCCGCGCATTGCCGTGACGGGGGCCGTGGAGAGCATCGACCCGTACTGGTCGCGGGCCAGCGCCTATGTGCTGCCGGTGCGCGGCGGCGGCGGCACGCGCTTCAAGGCTTTGGAGGCGATGGCGGCCGGCCTGCCCATCGCCTCGACACCGATGGGCATGGAGGGCATCGCGGCGACAGACGGCACCCACTTTCTGGCTGGCGCGACCGCGCGTGACCTGGGCGCGGCCATCGTGCGACTGCTGGAAGATGCGCCGCTGCGCAACCGCCTGAGCATGGCGGCGGGCCAGTTGGTGCGTGAGCGGTACGACTGGCAGGCCGTCGCGTCGAGCCTGCTCGCCGTCTACCGCGGGCTTGCCTGACCGTGGTCCGTTGGCCGCGCCGGCTGGCGCTGGCGGCCGGGGTGTTGCTGGTGGCCGGCGTGCTGGTGCTGTTCCGCCAACCCCTCTGGGACCGGCTGGACACCGAACAGAAACACCGGATCGTCGCGGCGTACTCGCGGCTGGCGGCGCGGCGCGTTGACACGGCTGACAACGTGCCGACCAGCCCGCGCGTGCAAAATCGAGTCGGCGTCAACGTGTTCCTTGACCAGGAGGTCAGCCCCGACGACCGCCGCCGCAGCCTGGAGATGATACGGGCGGGCGGCATCGGTTGGATGCGCCAGCAGATCCCCTGGAAGGAGATCGAGCGCGACGCCAAAGGCGACTTCTGGGACCGCAAGTGGAACAAAGACGCCTGGGCCAACTACGACAGCGTGATCGACCTGGCGCACGAGTATGGCATCGACGTGATCGCGCGGGTGGACACCTCGCCGGACTGGTCGCGCCCGAGCCGCAGCTTGGATCAGGACTGGGATCAAGCACCGCCGGAGCGCTTCGAGGACTATGGTGACTTCCTGTATACGCTGGCCTCGCGCTACCGGGGCAAGATCAAGGCGTACCAGATCTGGAATGAGCCGAACCTTGCCATCGAGTGGGGGCAGCGTCCGCCCGACCCAGAGGGTTACACTCGGTTGCTGAAGCTGGCCTATGCGCGCATTAAACAAGCCGACCCGGACGCTGTTGTGCTGTCGGCGGCGATGGCCCCGACCATCGAGGAGAGCGACCGCGCGCTGAACGAACTGCTGTTCATCCAGCAGATGTACGACGCCGGCGCGCGTGGCGCGTTCGATGTACTGGCCGTCCAAGCGTACGGCTTGCGGAGCGGCCCCGACGATCTGCGCCTCACCAGCGGCGACGTGAACTTCTCGCGGACGCTGGTCGTGCGCGAGTTGATGGTAAAGAACGGTGACGCCGCCCGCCCGATCTGGGCCACCGAGATGGGCTGGAACGCGCCACCCGCCGG
This sequence comes from Chloroflexota bacterium, assembly GCA_038318015.1. GTDB lineage: Bacteria > Chloroflexota > UBA6077 > UBA6077 > JACCZL01 > JADZEM01. Next base: position 9,031 of record JBBQBU010000105.1, read on the forward strand.
CTACACCGGCCCGGTGCCCTACGGCACCGTCAGCGAACAACTGCAGGCAACGTACACCGTCCGGGCCTTCGAGCGCGCCCGCGAAGAGTGGCCGTGGATGGGCGTGATGGCCGTCTGGTTCTTCAAGCTGCCGGAGCCGTGGGAAGGGCAGCCCTGGTACTTTTTCCGGATGGTCTCGCCAGATTTCCGGCCGTACCCCGTCTACGACGCGATGAAAGCGTACGCCGGCCCCCGCTGACCATCCAAGTACACCAAAGTCGAGACGCCCCTGCCCGATGACGCACTACCAGCGCCACGTAGTGAGGGGCGCGTAGTGTGGCGCGACTGCCGGTCACGGTTCGGTTCGGTAGCTGGAGTGGGCACGATGGCGACGCAGCATCACCTCGCATTCTGGAACCTGGAGAACCTGTTCGACGTTGAGCACTCCCCGCGACGGAGCGAGAAGCTGGAGCGGGCCATCGGGCGCGACCTTGTCGGATGGACCCAGGCGCTGCTGGACAAGAAGATCAGCCAGTTGCGCTCGATCATCCGACAGATGAACGGCGGGCTGGGGCCGGACATCCTCGGCGTCTGCGAGATCGAGAACGCCCACGTCGTGCGGCTCCTGGCCGATGCGCTGGCCGGGCCGGGGCGCGTCTACGACGTGGCGCACCACGACGGCTCAGACCAGCGCGGCATCGACGTGGCGTTCATCTACGACACGGCCCGCTTCACCGCCGTCGAGCAGTTCAGTCACTTCGTGATGCGCCGCACGGCCACCCGCGATCTGTTGCAAGTCAACTTCAAGACGGCCGCCGGCCGCACGCTGGTACTGGTCGCCAATCATTGGCCGTCGCGGAGCGGAGGACAGCTAGAGTCGGCGGTCTACCGTGCGGTTGCCGCCGAGACGTTGGCCTACTTCCACGAGCGCATCATTGAGGTTCTGGGCGACGGCACACCGGTACTGGCGATGGGCGATTTCAACGATGAGCCGTTCGACCCGTCTCTCGTCGAGTATGCGTTGAGCTGTCGGAGCCGGGCGAAGGTCATGAACGCCCGCAATGCGAGCTTTCAGAACTTGATGTGGCCGGTGCTGGGTCAGGGCCTCGGCTCCTTCTACTTCGACAACGCGCCGAATATGCTCGATCAGTTCCTCGTCAACAAGCACCTGCTCCCGGAGGCCTCCCCGATTCGTGTGTTGCCAGACAAAGTAACGCTGCACCGCTTCCCGGAGATGGTCGCGCGTGGCGACTATCCTCGGCCGATCCCGTTCGGTGGTATGGGCAAACCTGTCAATCAGGCCGGGTTCAGCGACCACTTCCCGATCTCCGTGGTGCTCGAAGAACGCCCCTGATACCGCTGTCGCCCGAGAGATTGCGCGGGCCGCCGTCAGCCGTGCCGTGGCATACCATTCCGCAGGCGGGGTGGCCTGCACGAGACGGGTAGGCACGGGGCGGCAACGTGGCGAGCAGCACGCCAGCGACGCAAACGAACACAGGGCACCAGACGAGACGGCCAGGGGTCGGCGCGCTGCTGGGCCTGTCGTTCGCGCTGCTGCTCGCACTCGGGCTGCGCCTCTTCCAGTTGACGGGGCAGAGCCTCTGGTACGACGAGGGCGTCAGCGCCTTCATGACGCCCCGCACCTACGCCGAGATCGCAGCGGCGACGGCGGTGGACATTCACCCGCCGCTCTACTACTGGCTGCTAGCGACCTGGGCCGTCCCGTTTGGCTCCGGCGAGGCGGCGCTGCGGAGCCTGTCAGTGCTGCTGGGCGTGCTGACGGTCTGGACCACCTGGGGGATGGGGCGGGCGCTGGCCGGGCCGGCGGTCGGGGTGGCGGCGGCGGCGCTGCTGGCCGTGTCGCCGCTGGCCGTGCAGTACAGCCAGGAAGTCCGCATGTACGCGCTGGCCGGGCTGCTGGCGGCAGCAAGCAGTTGGGCGGTGCTGGCGCTGGTGCGGGCGCTGCTGGCCCCGGTCGCGACGCTGCGGAGCCGGCTCGGGCTGACGCTCGGGTACGCCCTGCTGGTGACGGCGCTGCTGTACACCCACTACTACGGCACGCTGGTAATCGCGGCGCAGGCGCTCTGGGTGGCTGTCGTGCTGGTGCGGACGCGCTGCTGGCGCATCGTGCTGTTCTACGCGCTGGCTGGCAGCCTTGCGACGCTGCTGTTCCTGCCGTGGCTCCCGATTCTGTTCAGGCAGACAGGCTACTACCCCGGGCTCGGCTCGCCGCAGCCGGCCTGGGCGCTGCTGCTGGACGCCGTCAACGTGCTGTCCATCGGCATCGCCACCACGCGCTTCGGGTTCCGGGCGGGCCTCGCGCCGTTCCTGCTGCTTGCGGGCCTGGGCGCGGCCTGGTTGGCGACGCATGCGGGCGCAATGCATCGCGCCCCTACACCTGCTTCGGCTACGGGTGAGGCATCGCTCGGCATCAACGAATTACCCCTTTCCCGCTTGCGGGAGAGGGGGTTAGGGGGTGAGGGCCTCCTCATCCTGCTCTGGCTGCTGCTACCCATCGCCGGCATCGCCGTGCTGTCCCAGAGTCGGCCGCTGTACGAGCCGCGCTTTCTGCTGCTGGTGCTGCCGGCCTGGACGATCCTGGTGGGGGCGGGACTGGTGGCGCTCGGCCGGCTGACGGTGGCGGCACTCAGCGGTCGGAGCATCCTGCCTGCGCTCGCGCGGCAACTGGTCGCCGTCGCGGTGGCCGTCGTCGTCGCGGGGCTGCTGCTGATCCCGACGGCGCGCTCGCTGGCCTCCTACTACTTTGACCCGTTCTACGCCCGCGACGACTACCGTGGCCTCGCTCAGACGGTCATGCTTCGCGAGCAGCCCGGCGACGCCGTCATCCTGACGGCACCTGGCCAGGTCGAGATTTTCAGCTACTACTATCGCGGTGGCTCGGACCTGTTCCCGCTACCGCTCCAGCGCCCCATCAACACCGCCGACACGGCGGCCCGCCTGGACGCCATCGGCGATTCGCACGGGCGGGTCTGGTTCGTGCGCTGGGCTGCCAACGAGGCCGACCCGTTCGACCTGATTGCCGATTGGCTGGCGGGGCGCGGCCGACGCATCGGTGGCGGGCAGTTTGGACGCGTCGAGTTGCACCTGTACGATCTGAGTGCGACGGCGTTCACCCCGGCAGAGATTGGCCCCGGCACCGCACAATCACGCTGACCGCTCACGGTCCGAACAACGGCCGGACCGTGGCGTTGGCGCAGGAGGCACGCGGCAACGATGCATCCCGTTGAGAAGTTTTCCACGTTCGCGGATCTGCAAGAACAGTTCATCGAGCGCGCGCACCGCATGGTCTGGTGCAGCCTCACGACGCTGGACCGGCGCGGCCGGCCGCGTTCGCGCGTCGTGCACACTATCTGGGAGGGGCCGGTCGGCTGGATCGGCACGCTGGGTAACACGCCGAAGGTGCGCCAGCTTCAGGCGAACCCCTACGTCTCGCTGGCCTACATTGCTGACGTGATGGCCCCCGTCTACGCCGACTGCATCGCCACCTGGGTGGACGACCGGGCCGAATGCGCCCGTATCTGGAACCTGTTCAAGAACACGCCGGAGCCGCTTGGCTACGACCCGGCAACGGCGTTTCAGGGGATGGACAACACGGACTTTGGCCTGATCCGGCTGGCACCGTACCGCGTCGAGGTCACGAACTGGCCGCACGGCACCCGCGTCTGGCAGCGACCCGATGCCTGACGCACCGTGGCCGGCTGAGCAGAGGGTGGCACTCTGCCTGACCGTCTTGAACGAGGCTGACAATCTGGCGGCGCTGTTCGGCAGCATCGTCGGGCAGACGCGCCTGCCCGACGAGATCATCATTGTGGATGGCGGCTCGTCGGACGGTACCGCCGAACTGGTCTGGGAGTGGGAGGCGCGCGGCCTCCCGCTGTCGCTGCTGGTGCAGCCGGGCGCGAACATCTCCCAGGGGCGCAACCTCGCCATCGCCCAGGCGCAGTCGCCCATCATCGCCGTCACCGACGCCGGCGTGCGGCTGGATCGTGGCTGGCTGGCTGCCCTGACCGAGCCGTTCCGCGCGCCGAATCCGCCAGATGTTGTAGCCGGCTTTTTCCAGTCTGACCCGCGCTCCGTCTTCGAGATAGCGCTCGGCGCGACGACCCTGCCGACCGCCGCCGAGGTGCGGCCGGATAGCTTCTGGCCGTCGAGCCGTTCAGTGGCGTTCACGCGGCGGGCCTGGGAGCGGGCCGGTGGCTACCCGGAGTGGCTGGACTACTGCGAGGACCTGCTGTTCGACTTCGCGCTGCACGACGACGGCTGCACGCAAGCCTGGGCACCAGACGCGGTGGTCCACTTTCGGCCGCGCACCGGCCCGCGCGGGTTCTTTGTGCAGTACTACCGCTACGCGCGCGGCGACGGGAAGGCCGACCTGTTCCGGAAGCGCCACGCCATCCGCTACGCCACGTACCTGGGCCTGCCGGTGGGGTTGCTGTTGGCGCGGCGCTGGCCGTGGCTGCTAGGGCCGGGGGCGCTGGCGGCCGCCGCCTACCTGCGCCGGCCGTATCTGCGCCTCTGGCCGGTGCTCGGGGGGCTGCCCTGGCGGGAGCGGCTGGCGGCGCTGGCCTGGGTGCCGGTCATCCGCATCGTTGGGGATGTGGCGAAGATATTGGGGTATCCGGCCGGGCTATGGTGGCGGCTGCGGCACCCGGAACTGGTGCCGGCCGCCCACCCGCGCCGCTGAACGCCCCACACTGATAACTGGGGCTGGGGGGGCCAGACGCCAGAACGGGCGTACTATCATCGTTGCGAGGCGCGTACGCCCGGAGGTTCTCATGCGGCGCGAGATTGTGGAGCTTGACGACTTCCTTCTAGAGGAAGCCCAGGCTCTAGCTGATGAGCAGGGCAAGAGCCTGAGTGACGTGGTGGGTGCTGCTGTCCGTGCATACGTGTCAGCCACCGTCATGCCACGACGGCTGTCGTTCACCGGCCTGGGTGCGAGCAGCGGCCCGCCGATCACCCTCGAACAGCAGGATGACATCATTCGCCGCGGACTAGACCCCGTCGAAGGCTGGTCGCCTGACCGCTCAGACGATGTGCCCTCGGAGCCAGTCGCTGGCGACAGTGGGCCTCCACCCCTTTCGCTCATTGGCCTGATTGACGTGCCGGCCACCTGGA
>JBBQBU010000106.1:0-14075 GCA_038318015.1 Chloroflexota bacterium
GCCTCAACCCGGCCGGGGTCAACGTCGTCAGCTTCAATCTGAATCTGCCCGCTCGGCACAATCGCTTCGGCGCGCAGTCGGTCAAGGACAGCTTGCGGCCCAAGATCCAACTTCAGGCGCTGATCAACTTCCCGCGCGACATCGGTGGTCCGGACGCGCTGGGCCAGTTGTGGCAACTGACGTTCGAGGGCGAGTTGCTGGCCATTGTCAAAGCGTGCGCTCACTTCGAGGCGGATGCTAGACCGGAAGATGGGTGCCTGAAGACGAGCGTACATGACCGAAATGGCCGCCGCGCACACGACGACGAGGAGGATGATCCACCATCGCCGCCGAAGAATTCCGAGCGCACTCCGAAGATCCAGAACATACCTCGACGACCTGGCCGCATCGTCACGGCGCGGGATTATGAGGACGGTCCGCGAAGTGTGTCAAGCAACGGTTGCGGATGTTATGTCGCATCGGATGCCGCTGCGACGCCGAGGTGCCGATCAAGGAAGTCCGCAATCTTCGGATAGGCGTCCAGCTTGTTCGCCAGTTTCGCCAACCCGTGCCCCTCGTTCTCGTAGCGCAGGTACTCGACCGGCCGCCCCAGCTCGCGCAGGCGCACGACCAGTTGCTCGGCCTCGTGGATCGGCACGCGCGGGTCATTAGCCCCGTGCACGACGAAGAGCGGCGCAACAATCCGGTCAGCTTTGTGGATCGGCGAGATGCGCTCCAGCAATTCGTGGTGGTGTGCCAGCGAGCCGTACTCCGCTTCACGCAGATGGCGCCGCCACGGTCCGGTGCGCTCCAGAAACGTAACGAAGTTCGCGATGCCGACAATATCGACGCCGGCCGCCCACAATTCCGGGTGTTCGGTCAGCGCGGCCAGCACCATGAAGCCGCCGTAGCTGCCGCCCATCACCGCGATCCGCTTCGGGTGCGCCAGCCCCGCCTTGACCGCCCATTCGGCTCCGGCGGCAAGGTCGCGAACCGAGTCCATCCGCTTCTCGACATCGTCCAGCCCGAGGTACGTCCGACCGTAGCCAGAGCTACCGCGCACATTGGGCGCGATGACCGTCAGGCCGCGATGCGCGAGGTACTGAATGATCGGGTTGAACACCGCCCGCGTCTGCGACTCGGGGCCGCCGTGGACGAAGAAGAGGGCTGCACCCTGCCCGTCGCGCTTGGCATCTGGCGGCGCGAACACAAAGGCTGGAATCCTGCGGCCGTCGAACGATGGGAACTGCACCAGTTCAGCACCGGCCAGGGTTGCTTCATCCAGGCCGGCCCGCCAACTTCGCGTGGCGCGCTCAACCGTGCCGGTTTCCACGCGCACGAGGTAGACATCGGCCGGGCAGGTCGGCTCGCTGAAAGCAAAGGCTGCCGCAGTCGAATCCGGAAGCCAGGAGAAGGTCGGCACCCAGCGGTAGCCGTCGTGTGCCTGCCCCACTGGCAGATCGATGCGCCGGTCGCCGCCATGGGACAACTCTCGAAGCCGCACCTCAGATACGCCGCCGCGATTGAGCGTGTACATCAACAGCTGGCCATTCGGCGACACCGCGAAAGCGTCAACGTCACACGACGGTGCCACCATCGGCAGCATCTGGCCGGTGGCAATATCAATCGTCACGAGCGCCCTGTACTCGCTGCCAACATCGGTGATGGCGAGCACCTGTCGGCCATCGTGCGTCCACGCAAGATCCTCATACACGGCCGGAGTGCCGCCGGGCGTCAGCCGGGTCACGCTGCCGGACTGCACGTCGATGACAAAGACCACCTGATCCGAGGGCGTATCGATGCGTCGGACCAGCAATGACTTTCCGTCTGGCGAGAAAGCATCGGCGTAACAGGTCGCGTCCGCTTGCCAGATCGTGCTGCGCTCGCCAGTCTCGGTACTTAGGAGTTCAACGTCAAAGAACAACGGGTCGCGCTCGTTGGATGAGAACGCGATGGTCTGGGCGTCAGGATGCCAGCCGCCGAACAGGTAGATAGCGTCGTCCTTCGGCGTCAGGCGCAGCGGCAACTGGCCGGCGAACTCCACCAGGAAAAGCTGGGTGCGCTCGGCCCCGCCTACGTCGGCGGATACCGCGAGCCGACCCGCCACACTGGACGGATGTGCCGCCTGTACGCGGTCAAGCGCGGTTATGAGCGGCTCCGGCCAGGCGCCTGGCGCCGCAAGGTCCAGGGACCAGAGGGCGGGAACACCGGTCAGGTCAGAGAGGAAGTAGAGTACCCGGCCATTCACATCGACCGTCGGCCCGTACGATGACCGCGCATTCAGGAACTGTTCGAACCGATATGCCATGCTCTGGTCCTCGTCTAGCCTGCCCATAGTGTCGCACGCTGATGCCATGCCATGCTGCGACGTGCCGCATGAGCTTCGGACAGGCTGCACTGGAACCATCCAGCTGCGGCCTCCCTGCTATGCGGCGGGATGATACCGCGTAACGGGCCCTCTCTGCCGGCACGGCGGCACGCTTCGTGCTTCTAGTCCTGTGACGGCCGATGCCACCGAATCGTCAACAGACGGACGCTGGCGGCCGAGCACATATCATCGAGGTACATCATCATGAGCGGACGCAAGAACGAGATCATCGGCGGGATCAAGGAAGGTCTGGGCAAGGTCACCGGCAACGACACGCTCGAAGCCGAGGGCACCGCTCAGAAGGCCGCCGGCAAGACCGAGCGCAAGATGAGCGGCGCCGGCCACCAGGTGAAGGGTTCCGTGAAGTCTGCAGCCGGCAGCCTGATTGACTCGCCGACGCTGAAGGCTCAGGGCGAGGCTGAGAAGGTCCAGGGGCGCATCGAACGCGCGTAGTCGAGTCAGTGCCACCGAAGTATTGCCAGTCTCGCGGCCACGCTTCCGCAAGGACGTGGCCGCGAACGGTGGCAGCCTCAAGCGCGCCGGGCCTATAGTCCGACCATCCAATGCAGCGCATGGAGTGTCGGTGACACCGTCAGTCGCCTGGGGGCTGGGCCTCGGATTCCTCATTGCGGCAATTGATACCATCTCGGTCATCATGATCGGGTCGATGGAATCCACGAACGTGCCGATTGCCGACCTTGACCAGATCGCCAACGTGGTGCTCTATGCGCTGATCGGATTCCAGGTCGGCAAGCGTACCGGCGTGGTGCGCGAAGCTGCCGAGGGCGGTGTCATCGCGGGCGTGCTGGTGGCGTGCGTCGGCATCGCGGTCGCCTACCTGCTGCCGTCGGTGATGGCCGTCCCATCGACCAGTCCGGGCCTTCGCACAGCAGCCGATGTGGTGGCCGTCATGGCGATGAACGTTGCCATTGGCGGCGTGCTGGCGATTATCACCGGTTGGGTCGGGGCGCGGTCACAGCAGGACACGAGCGCGACGCGCCGGTAGCCTGTCGCAATTGTACTCGACTGGTTCCGTATCGCTCGCGCAGTTTGATGGTCCCCACGCTACAGCGGGAGCAGCCGCCAGATGCGCGGTCCCATCAGCAGCACGCCGGTCACGGCAGCGATGATTGCGGCCAGCAGGACGGCCGCTGCCGCAACGTCCTTCGCAACGCGCGCCAACGGGTGCAGCGCGGGGCTCGCCAGATCCACAACAGCCTCAATGGCCGTATTGACAGCCTCCCCAACCAGTACCAGGCCAATCGCCAGCAACAGCACGGCGATTTCCAGCAGTGGCGCGTCGACCCCGATGGCAGTGCCAACGACCGCCGCTGTCGCCGCGAGGTGCACGCGGAAGTTCGGCTGGGTACGCGCGAGATAGCGGAGGCCCGCCCCGGCGTACCCAAAGCTGCGCAGCGTGCGCCGAAGGGACGGCGGCGTCGCTCTGAATTCGGCCACGTCGCCGGCTGCTGCGGGCACGGCACCGCCCGGCTGCGCCGTCGCCCCCATCAGCGGGTTAAGCCGACTACCGCCAGCGCCGCTTCCTCACGGGCACGCATGACGGCCTGTTCGTCTGATTCTTCGTGGTCGTGCCCCATGATGTGAAGGACGCCGTGCACCACGAGGTACGCCAGTTCCCGCTGCACCGAGTGGCCGTACTCTTCGGCCTGTGCAACGGTGCGCGGATACGACACGATCACGTCGCCAAGCTCACGCGGCTCCCCGGGCGGCAGCGCAAACGCCGTCGCATCGTCAACCAGCGGGAACGACAGCACGTCTGTCGCCTTGTCGATGCCCCGGTGTTCGCGATTGATCTCCTGGATTTCGGCGTCGTCAACGATGGTAATGGTGAGTATTACTGATCCGCTCACGCCCTCGCCGGCCAGTGCTGCCGCGCAGACGGCCCGCAAGGCCGGGCGGTCGGGGCGCGCGCCACTGCGCCGCCGCACGTGGAACTGCACGTCAACGTCAAGCGGCAGCAATGCCTGCTCGTCGTCGGTCGTCTCCTGAACGTCGGCACCGTTCACGCGATCAGCCTCCCAGGCGGCCAGCTTCGGCGGCCGGCGCGGGCAGTTCAGCGGGTGTTCGCGCCACCATCGGCGTAGGCGCGCGCTCGGGATACTCGATGCGCGGGTGGTACATGCCGACAAGGATTGCCCGGAACGCGTCCTTGATGCGCTGCACGTCGCGCAAGGTCAGGTCGCAGTCGTCTAGCTGGCCCTCGGCAACCCGCCCCATGACCAACTTCTCAACCAGCGCCGTAATCGCCTCGGCCGAATGGTCCCTGGAGGCCCGGGCAGCGGCCTCCACCGAGTCGGCCATCATCAGGATCGCGCCTTCCTTCGACTGCGGGCGCGGGCCAGGATACTTGAAGCGGTTCGGGTCGGGCGTCGCCTGCCCGGTCGCCGCCGCCGCGTCGATGGCCTGATCGTAAAAGAAACTGACAAGGCGGGTGCCGTGATGTTGGGGAATCAGGGCACGAACGGCCGGCGGCACACCGTACTGCTCGCACAACTCCACGCCGTCGCGCACATGCGCCCGCACGATGTCGGCGCTGACCTCCGGTTCGAGCGTTTCATGGACGTTTTCACCGCCGGCCTGGTTCTCGACGAAGAAGTACGGCCGTCGCAGTTTGCCAATATCGTGGTAGTACGCTCCGACGCGCACGAGCAGCGGGTCGGCCCCGACCTCTTCAGCGGCGCGCTCGCCCAGGTTTCCGACCATGATGCTGTGGTGGTAGGTGCCCGGCGCTTCCATCAGCAGGCGTCGCAGGAGCGGCTGTGTCGGGTTGGCAAGCTCCAGTAACTGCATCGTCGTGGTGATGCCGAACATGCGGCCCAGGACGTACGTCGCCCCGACCGCCAGCATTGCCGACACGAGCCCGTTGATGACGCAGAACGCAGCGATCATCAAGAGCGTCTGCACGTCCTCGCCGCGCTGGCTGAGTTGGAAGGCGACCACGACGGCCATTTGTGCCAGGGCCACCAGCAGGCCAGCCACGAAGAACTCGCCCAGGCGCTCCCGCTTCGAGACTGTCCCTGCCGCCACCAGGCAGGTCACGAGCGACAGCGTCGCGGCCTCCAACGAACTGCCCGTCACGAACCCAACCAGCACCCCGAGCAGCGCTCCAAGCACGATCGCCAGCCGTCCGTCGATCAGAGTGGCGATCAGCATAGCGACAGCCGGCAACGGGAATGCGTAGATCAGCAGCGGTCGGCTCGGCAGGACGACTTTGGCAGCCAGCACCGTGATGATGACCAGCAGCGCGATCAGGCCGAGGCCGCGATCACGCGAGGCGATGTCGGGGTGAAATGCGCTGATATAGGCCGCCAGCATCGACATGGTGAGGATGGCGAAGGCCGCCGCCGCCCCAACCTGCCGCCAGTCGGTGGTGGGGTTCCGCAGCCCCAGCAAGTCCAGCATCTCCAGATCGGCGGCCGTTACCACCTGCCCTTCGCGCAGGACTGTCTCGCCCTTCTCTACCGTCACCTGGACCGGCGCAACTGCTTCCTCGGCGTCTTTGCGGAGCCGCGCGGTCGTGTCCTTGTTCGGCACGAGGTTGCCGGCGACAAATCGACTGGCAAGGTCTACAGAGAGCGCCCGCTCGTTCTCGGTCAGCTGGTCGCTGGTGCGAAGTGGCAGCTCACGAACAACCTCAGGCACCCGACTGTCTGGGAGCTTGTCCTTGAGCGCGTCCCACAACAGGCGCTGCGCCTCGCTTGACACCATGTACCAGCGCGCGTCATCCAGCGCGGCCAGATACGAGATGGACGGTTCTTCCAGCGGCGGCTGCCCGAGGCGCGCCAACTGGCTCTTGCGCTGATCGACCGACGGTCCTGGCAGGTTGCGCGCCGCCGAAACCCCCTGCAGCAGCGAGTTGAGGCCGGCCCGCTGCCGCTGCACCGACGACGGGTCGATTTCTACGACTTGTTGCACGGCACTGGCAGCGCGCTCGCGCTCAGCCTTCGTGCGGACCTGGCTGGTGAACGTCAGCTTCCGAGGCGACCGTATCGGCGCGTTCGCCTGGTAAACCTCGCCCTCACGGATCTCGAAGGCCAGCGGGATCACGCTGACGCTCAACAGACCCCAGACGACCAGAGCCAGCAGGCCGAAAACCAGGATGATGCGCCACGCTTTGGTCGCGGTGGCACTACGGGGCCGGGACCGGCCTTGCCGAAATCTTGGCACCGAGCCGCTCGCAGAATTCATTGCCATTCTCCAGCGAAGTCGCGGCTGCGGTGCAGCACTGGACTCGGCGCAGACCTACCGTGCTTCGGCAGTTTGCGCGGCGACCATCGAGCGAACAAGCTCGCTTACGAGCTTCATGTCCGCTTTGCCGCGCAGTTTCGGGGATACTGCCGCCATTGCCGCACCCTGGGCGCGAGGAGCGCTGAGGTCAACGCCAATAAGCGTCTCCCGCACAATCTTCTCAACCTCGTCAGCCGGCAGCAGCGTGGGCAGATACCTCTCCACCACGGCAAGCTGAAGCACTTCGCGCTCAACCAGATCTTCGCGGTGGCCCTGGCGGAACTGATCGATGGACTCACGGTGACGCTTGGCGAGCTGGACGACAACCCGCTCGGCCTCTTGCTGCGTGAGCGGGTGGCGCAATGCGATCTGCTCATTCTTGAGCGCAGCACGCAGCATCCGAATGGCGTCCCTGCGGACTTCATCGCCGGTGCGCATCGCGTCTTTCAGGTCGTCGGCTAGCCGCTGTTCGATCTCTGCTGCCATGCCCATTCATCAGTCGCGCAAGCTAGACTGCTTGCGAGTATACACCCGTTTGAACCCGTCAGGATGTCTTGATGCGTCGCCCCGTGTTTCTTGGTTCCCTGCGCCCTGCGGATGCCCGCTGGTGCAGCGCACGCCAGCCCTCTACCATCTCGCTGTGAGCGCCTTCTTCGAGCGGCTAGGGCCAGGCTACTGGTGGAGCGATCCGATGACCGCCTGGGACGGCACCGCCGTGCTGGCATTCGCGGCGTCGCTTGCGCTGGTGTTTATCGGCGCGACGACGGCCTGGTCGCTGGCTGATCGTATCGCCGCCAATGATGCCCGGCTCGGCCGCGCCGTGCGCCGGTGGGCGGCCTGGAGTTGCGGACTCGCCAGTAGCGGCCTGCTGCTCGTGTTGTTCCGCTGGCAGATGACGCCATTCTTCGGTCGCCGGATCTGGTTCATCCTGTGGGCAATCACGGTCGCGATCATGGCCGGCGGCGCTCTTATACAGCGAGTGCAGGCGGCCCGCCCACTGCGGAACAGTTCTCTGCCGAACGCCTAGCCCCAGTCCGTTCCGAAACGGGTTCCCAAAACAAACGTCGCTGCTACAATACGGGACAGCGAGGAGCGACTACAGCATGTCGTCGATGGACCCAGCGGGCGGCGCATCAGGGTACGAATATGAGCAGAGCGAGCGCGCGCCAGACGGTGCGAGCGGTGTCTGTAGCATGTGCGGGCGCTCGCTGCCGCCGGCCGACCTCGAAGCCGTGGCTGCGGAGATCGACCAGACGCTGAGCCTGGAGACTGGTAAGATGGTGGCGCGGACGGCCTGGGCCGGTCGCCCACCTGATGGTGTGGTCGATGCACTGCTGTCGTTCATGCCGGGCGCAAAGGCCCGCCGCCAGCTCTGGGAGCGCGGCCAACAGCTCTGGGCCGAGCAGATGACGGTCGCGATGTCGGGACCGTGCGCGGACTGCCAGCAAGCAGCAGGCGGCTACCCACCAGTGCAACAGGACGCCGGCGGCTATGCTCCGGCGGCAACGATCATGCAGCCGAACACCGGTCCAGGCTACGGCCCGGGGCCGTCAACGCCCCCGCACGGATCGTCGTACAACCCTGGGGCCTCATCATCCTACGAACAGGGCACCGGCGCGCCGTACGACTCGGGCACGGCGGTGATGCAGCCAGAGCCGTCTGTGCCGCCGACGCCCGCATCCGCTCCGACAGCCTATCAGTCCTCCAGCCCCATTGATCCATACGAGGGTCAGGCGACTACGGCGTTCGAGCCATACAGAGACGCGGGCGACACCAGTGCCCCCGCCGCAGCCGACGATGCCGCGACCAGCGCCGTGCCGGCGTTTCTGCGTGACATCCCGCATGCGCCGCAACTGCCGAAGGTCGCGCCCGGCCGGCCGGCAGCACCGCCGCCGGACGACTACGAGTCGCATACCATCATGTTTGCTGCGCCGCCGAGTCTTCGGCCGACCGCCGCTACCTCCAAGCTCGTCGTCCTGGAAGGGCCAGTCCACGGGCGGCAGTTCACGATGAACCGCCCCGCGACGACCATCGGACGCAGCATTGGCTGTCACGTCACGGTGGAGGACGATGCGGTAGCCTACGACCATGCGCGCATCGTGCGCGGCGACGACGGTTGGCGGGTCGAGAGCGTCGCCGGAGGCGGCGACCTGTTTGTCAACGACGCAGCGGTGGCCGGTGCACGCCCACTCCGCAGTGGCGATGTGATCCGCGTCGGCCCAGCGCGGCTACGTTTCGAGTCAGCAAGCTAGGGATCGGGCGAGAGATATGGTGCGCTGCCCCGCCTGCGGTAACGAGAACCCGCCGGAATATCCGCCGGAGGAGTATCCCTTTTGCATCGAGTGTGGCGCGCAGTTGGGCAGCTACCGGCCGCAGCAGCCTCCACAGGATCCGTACGGGCAACAGGATCAGTACCGCCAGCAGCAGGGCGGCCAACCACCGTTTGGGCAGCCGCCATACGGCCAGCCGCAGCAGCGCCCCGACCCCTACGCGCAGCCGGACCCGTACGCGCCGCAGCCACCGTATCGGCCCGACCCCTACGCGCAGCCACCGGTCCCGCAGCCGTACGGCGGCCAGCCACCATACGGGCAACCGCCCGTCGATCCCTACGCCGGCAGCCGCGAGGATACGCCGTATCTCCCGGCCGGCACCGGACCAGCCCGGCTCATCCTTGACGGCAGCACCGGCAAGACCGAATACCCGCTTGATGCGGCGGTCGTGACCATCGGCCGGTCGCGGGCCAACGACATCAGCCTGGACGACGCCCGCGTCTCCCGGCACCATGCGCGCGTGATCCGCGACGGGCGTGGGTACACCGTGGAAGACCTGAACAGTCGCAACGGTACCCGCGTGGACGACCGGGCGGTGCGCGATGCGGTGCCGCTCGTTGACGGGTCGATCCTGCGTATTGGTGACTCGGTGTTTACGTTCCTGATGGCACAAGTCGCGGCACCGATGGCCCCGCCGCCGCGCCAGGTGCCCTTCGGTGGACCATCCGCTCGTTCCAACGTCCCGGACGTGTTCTCGACGCCCTGGAGTCCGGTGCAATGCCCGACCTGTCAAGGGCTGAAGACCATGCGGCCCATCATCTACGGACCGGCCGCACAGTCGCCAGGTGCCCAGGTGGCGGCCCAGCGCGGCGAGGTGGCGATTGGTGAAGGGCCGGCCCGGCCAGACGCCGCCAATGCCGAATGCCGGGCCTGTGGCACGCATGTTCGCATCGTCACGACGGGTGGCTGACGCGGCAACCGCTGACGGTCCGCTCCCACGACTGGTGTTGGTCGAGACGTGCTGGTCCTGATCGCGGACATTGACGCGGCCCGGGGTGCAGACGCGCGTCGGGCCACTGAACGCTTCGGCTACCGGTGCGTGGTGGCGGCCAGCGGCGCGGACGCCTGGGCACAATTGCAAGCGATCACGCCGGATGTTGTCCTGTTGCCGCTGCGGCTGCCTGACGTAGACGGCGTGGAGTTGTTACGTCAAGCTCGCAGCATCCCGCGCGCCGTGCATCCGTACATCGTCGCGGTGATCGACCGGGACGACGATGATGCGTTGTTTACCGCGATGTCGGCCGGCGCTGACGACTTCCTGGTCCAACCGGCCCACGCCGAGCAGTTGCATGCGCGCCTCCAGGTGGCCGAGCGCGTCTGCTTGCTGGCGCGTCAACTTACCCGCGCACAGGACGACGCTGCCCAGCACCGGGAAGCGCTTCGAGCCAGTGCCCGCACGGACGGCCTGACCGGGCTGTGGAATCGGCTCCAACTTCACAACGACCTTGATCTGTTCCAGGGTCAGCTAAAACGGTACGGGCATCGCTACGCAGCGGCGATCATCGGCCTGGATAGGCTCGGCCCATTGAACGAGACGAACGGGCGCATTGCCGGCGACGAGGCTCTGCGCGTCGTCGCGGATACCATCGCACGACAACTGCGGACCGGCGACCGCGCCTACCGATACGGCGGCGATGAGTTCGTGGTGCTGCTACCGGAGCAGTCGGCGGCGTCTTCCAGAACGGCCGTCGAACGCATTCGCGAGTCCATTGACGCGCTGCACTTGCCGCACGCCGGCAATCCCCCCTGGCAGCAGATGACGGTGAGCGCCGGCATCGCCACCTTCGACGCAGACGCTGCAACGACCTATGACGCCCTGCTCGGGCATGCCGAAGCGGCCCTGCGTGCAGCGAAGGCCCGCGGCGGCAACCGGGTGGAACCGGCCGCCGCTGACTGACACCTTGGGGCGGCGGTGCCCGTACGGTGTCACGGCAACCCCGCTAACTGGCCTTCGTGATCCGCACCGACGCGTCCGCCCGCGACCGCAGATCAGGCAGCAATTTCGTGCCAAGGCCCGGCCCTTCCAGCGGCCGAATGTGTCCATCGACGACCTTCGGCAGGTCGGTGACGAGGTTCGGGTAGACGCCCTGCAAGTAGGCCCGCACGACCTCCTGAATGAAGACGTTCGGCACCGCGTAGTCCAGGTGCACGGCCGCCACCAGCGTGATCGGCCCCACGCAATCGTGCGGCGCAATCGGCAACTGGTACGCCTCAGCCATCGTGGCGATCTTGCGCGCTTCGGAGAGGCCGCCGACCCACCCGATGTCGAACATCACCACGGAGAGCGCGCCCTTCTCGAACGCCTCGCGGAACTGCCAGCGGGTAGACATCGTCTCGCTGGCCGTCGTCGGGATGCGCGTGCTCATACGGAACTGGAGCAGCGCGTCCAGGTTATCCATTCGGACCGGATCCTCAAACCAGAGCGGGTCGTACTGCTCCACGGCTCGGGCGATGCGCTGGGCGGCCGGCAGCCCCCAGACGCTGTGCATTTCAAGCGCGATCTCGATCTTGTTGCCAACCGCGCGCCGAATCTTCTCGAACGGCTCACAACCCCGCGCGATCTCCTCAGCGGAGATCTGCTGCCCGTTTGTCGCCGGCCCGAACTGGTCAAACGGCCAGATCTTCATGGCCCGGTACCCTTCGGACAGCAGATCGTGGGCCAACTCGTCGGCGCGATGCAAGAACGCTTCCAGGTCTTCGTACGGCCCTTCGCGCTGGTCGTCGATGAAGTTGGCCGTGGACCCGGCCGGTTTCCGACCGCCGTACCGGTAGCCAGCACAGGTGTTGTAGACCCGCAGCGACTCGCGGGTCGGCCCGCCGAGCAGCCGGTACAGCGGTTGGCCGTACGCCTGCCCCGCGATGTCCCACAGCGCCACGTCGATGCCCGACAGGCCGCGCATCTCGGCGCTCCGCATGCTGAGGCCGCCGCGCACCGTATTGACGAACAGGCTGTTCCAGAGTGCCTCAATCGCCAACGGGTCCTGGCCCAATAGCAGCGGAGCTGCGACTTCGTGCACGTAGGTTTGCACCGACGCGCTGCCGAAGAAGGTGTCGCCTAGCCCGACGAGTCCCTCGTCGGTGTGAACGAGCACGAAGGTGATCTGCGGATACGCGTCAACGTTGACCGTCTCCAGCGCGGTGATCTTCACCGGTTCCTCCCTGTCGTGGTGTGACGGCGAGTGGCGTCGAGTAACCCCCGGCCGCCACCGTGTGAGCTCGGCGGTTACTCGACGCCGAAAATGGCCGCCGCGTTGCGGTAGAAGATTTTGTCCTGGTCGGCGGCTGACATGCCCATCTTGTTGAAGGCGTCCATCCAGGCCGTCAACTCGCGCGACATGTGCGCCACATCCGTGTCCGACCCCCAGACGAGCTTCTCCGGCAGGATCTCTTTGTAGATCATCTCCCGGTCGAGGATGTGCCGGCGCACGACCGCCCCGCCCGACACATCAAATGAGACGTTGCGCCGCCAGCGGGCGACCGCCGCCGCGCTGTCATACAGGCCGTAGCCCAGGTGCGCCCCGATGATGCGAAGCTGCGGGAAGGCGACACTCACCGTGTCCAGGTAGATCGGCTGCATCCGCGCTGCGCCCTTGGTCGTGCGACGGTTGCGCTGCTCGCCCTGGGAGGATGCCCGCTCCGCCAGTTCGTTGTCGCGTGGGTGGAATAGCAGGAAATCGACCGGGCCGCCGCGAATGCCCGTATGGAAGAGGATCGGCATGCCCAGTTCTTCGCACCGCTCGTAGAGCGGAAAGTACGACTCGTCGTCGTAGTTCTTGGCCGGGCCGGTGATCTTTAGTCCTTTGAAGCCCCGCTCGTGCAAGGCCGAAATCTGGTCGGCCCCGTCGTCGTCCAGGAACACCTGGGCTAGCGGAATGAACAGGTCGGGATGCGCGCGCCAGGCGTCGAGCGTCGTCTCCCAGTCATCTTCGCCGCGCCGCCCGAGCAGCGCAACCTTGCGGATGTTCAGGCGATTGCAG
This sequence comes from Chloroflexota bacterium, assembly GCA_038318015.1. Taxonomy (GTDB): domain Bacteria; phylum Chloroflexota; class UBA6077; order UBA6077; family JACCZL01; genus JADZEM01. The sequence goes on from JBBQBU010000106.1 coordinate 12,903, forward strand.
GTGTAGGCAAGCATCTCGCGGTGGAACTCTTGCGAGCCGCCCGGGCCGCCGTTCGGACGCGGCCCGTAGTGGACGTGGACATCGAACACGCGCGGCGGCGCATCCTTCAGGTATTCGGTCGGCATGGGTGGTCCTGTCTCCTCAGTGGGACCGATTGGCCCCCAGAAGGTACACACGTCCGCCGCCGAAGATCGCACGGGGAGCGGGTGCCAGCAGTCTGCACGATATCAGGTCATGGGGGCGCAAGGTCAGGGCGTGCCGAGTAGGTATCATCCCGTCGGGCGAGATGACGGCAGGGTGAACATTCGACGACGCCTCTGGTATCCTCGCACCGCGCACGCGCGAGCCAACGGTGGCCGACGAGAGAGCGTCGGATGTCCTGCCGCCCGTGTCCCGCCTTCACCCAGCACGAGGAGCCCGCATGACGACCCCCGCACGCCGCACCGTTCTCGTGACCGGTGCTACCGGCTACGTGGCATCCCAGATGGTGCCGATCTTCCGTGAGCGCTACGACGTGCGGCTGATCGACGTCCGCGACACTGACCACGCGGGCGTACCGGTGCTCGGCGCGCAGGTCGTTGACCTCCTGAACGGGCCAGACGACGTCATCCGGCCGCTGTTCACCGGCTGCGATGCCGTCGTGCACCTGGCGTACCATCGAGGGTCGCTGACGACCGGCCCGAGCGGTGCGGGCCGCAACTACGAGGACGAGCGCCCGAACGTCGATATGGCGAACCGGGTGCTGCGCCTCGCGCTGGAAGAAGGCGTGCGGCGCGTCGTCATCGCCAGTTCAAACCATGCCGCCGACTGGTACGAAGAGTTGCTGCATGTCGGCAAGATGGACATGGTAGACCCCGACTCGACGCCGCCAAAGTCGGACAACTTCTACGGGTGGGCCAAGTTGGCACACGAGGCGCTCGGCTTTCTCTATGCGAGCGGCTCGCGCGGGCGGAAGCTCCAGAACGTGCAGATTCGGATTGGTGCGCCGCGTGTTCTGCAAGCAGCGCGCTTCTTCAAGGAGGGCGGCGACTACGCCGCGCAGGCAGCCCACTACCGCCGCGACCTTGGGGCGTTCATCAGCGCGCGTGACCTGACGCAACTGTTCGTGAAATCCATCGAGACGGAAAACATCGAAGACGACCACGGCGTCCCGTTCCAGGTCTTCTACGGCAT